>JACPJR010000003.1 GCA_016187565.1 Candidatus Woesearchaeota archaeon | reverse complement strand
GGTGTTCTTTCACCTGGAAAGCATGCTGTCACCTGGAATGCACAAGGAGTTCCTTCAGGAGTGTATGTCTATAGCTTACAAACGCCAGAAGGTACAGCAACGAGGAAGATGATGGTAACGAAATAGTCTTACGTTAAACCTTATTTTAATTTCTTTTATTCTCTTGCTGCTTTACTTTCCACAATTGCCGTGTCCATACTGATAACAGGACTATAAATGCATCAAACATTTGAAAAACATTTATATGTAATAGCTTGTTGCAAGTACAGAATGGACATTCTGAAGCAAATGAGCATTAAGAATTTTCGTGATCTAATTCTAAAACAAAAATACTTTATCCTCATAATACTCATAGGTGCTTACCTTACATTCCAAGGACTAGATAATAATTATTTCTGGGATGACGAAGCAAATACTGCTATCATAGCAAAGAATTTTCTTAACACCGGAAAATTAACTGGCTGGGACGGTCGGAATCTGTATGGCTATAGAAATGGATTAGAGTTAGACCAGAACCTAAATGATATTTACATGCCACCATTGCAGTTCTTTGTTACTGCCCTCAGTTTTGCTATTTTTGGTGTATCAACACTTGCTGCAAGATTACCTTTCGCCTTTATTGGATTTTGTTCTACATTCATACTTCTCCTTATACTTCGCGAATTAAAATTGAACCGGAAAATAATGTTCGTTGCCCTTATGCTCTACATACTTTCTCCTTCCTTTTTGCTCTACATCAGGCAGGCGAGATATTTTGCGCTAGTGATGTTTCTATCGTTGTGCGTTTATTATTTCTATTTGAAGTTTTTCAATTCTTTGGAAAAAAAATATCTCATAGGCTTAATTGTAACAATGATCTTACTGTTTTATGCGCATTTTCTTGCTACCGCGTTTATCGCAGCATTATTTGCAGTCCACTTTCTATTCCATTTTAAAAAATCAGAAGTGAAATATCTCATAGCTATCTTTACCTCTTTCTGTTTATTTACTATTCCTTATTTTCTGTACTTCAGATTATTCAACAAAGCTACCACAGTATACAATGGTTCAGATTCTTGGTTAATGAGCAAAGCGACATTACTCCTGTGGCATATTCGAGATTTAAATAATTTCAACTGGTTACCATGGATAGTTGCTGTTGGACTTGTTTATCTTGTGTATATAACTAAGAGATCTCCTAAATATCTAGGGATTTATACATTAATAAAAGAATGGATAACCCTTGTACTCTTGTTCGTGTTGTTTATGGTTCTTATATCACCTCAACCAGTCTCAATTACTTTCGTAGCAAATATGAGATATATCGTACTAACATTGCCTTTTTTTGCAGCACTCACTGCCATACTCTTATCATTCATTGAAGCCAGAAGTAAGGCTCTGTTTATACTGATAATTCCATTACTGGTTTTTACCAACCTATTATCAATAAATCCTTTAGAACCAACAATAGATTATAATTTGATTAAATATATGAAAGAGATCCATAATGACTATACTACGTCTTATGAAGCAGTTGATCAATTTCTTAAGGAGAATGCACAACAGGACGATTGTGTTTTCGTCTCTCCAAGTTATATGAATTATCCGCTTATGTTCTATAGTGGCCATAAAGTGATATTCTGTGGAATATTAGATAAGGATACTCATCTTGAAAAAGATACAGTTATTGCATTAAATCCTAGCTTCTTTATTGAGAAAGCAGTGCCAGACTGGATTATTTTTTTCGGTTGGAGAAAAAATTCTCAAGAGTTTGTGGATTATTTATCCAAGGATGGGAATAGTTATGAAGCCTATAAAACACTCCATGTGTACTGGCAAGACCAAACTAGAGCAGAAATACCTTTTCATTCCTTCGGGCAAGTAGAGGATTTTAATGCGTCTTTTGAGGGAATTATTATATTTAAGAGAGTTGACTGAAAGGTAATAAAGTCTTCTTTATACGCCATCCTCTTAATCAAATCCTTTCAATATAAGGGATGCATTGGTAATGATGATATTCTTTTTAATTCTCACATACGTTTGTTCTGTTCCTGGTAGTTGATAGGTGATGATCTTTTCCGTACCACCACCAACAAACGTAGTAATCGTACCATTGTATGGCTGAACTATGACAGGAACGTTTTGTATCGTCGTATTCATCCCATCATCAACAGAAACTCTCAGTGTAAAATTGTCTGCATCACCTTCTTGCGTTGTGTATTTTAACATCGTTCCATTCAAGCTAAAGCGAGAATCATTGATGTTATAGTAGAGTGGATCTTTCTCTACATCAAAGGCATACAGAGGCTGGAAGAGGATATTGCCCTCACTAACGGTTAGTGGAGGAATCAAGGACAAGAAAGGAGCATCATTGATCGGAAGTACGGTAACCATCATCGTGTCTTGGGCAATCCCACCATGATTGTCATCCACAGTTACATCACAAGTACTCGTACCATACCAGTTCAATACCGGCTGATAGCTGAACATATTGCCATAGACTGCACAATCCACGGCACTTCTGTTCTCTTTGGTGAGCATAAACAACAACGGATCGCCATCAACATCATCTGCGTAGAGCGTCAAGTCTAACGTAGAGAGTCCTGAATCCTCATCAATAATCTTTGTAGGCAATGCTAACGTCGGAGGATCATTAACTGGTAAAACCGTAATCTGGAAGACATCCTGTGATTTGTTTTTGCCATCATCAACTTCAAGCAGACAACTGGTTTGACCGTTCCAGTTCAATGAAGGTCGGTACGACAAGGTGGATCCAACAATGGTACACTCAACTTCAGCAGGTCGTTCATCAATAACACGGAAGAGTAGAGGATCATGCTCAATGTCAGATGCGAAGATGTCAAGATTAAGCCAGGACGTCCCTGCATCCTCGTTCATGGTTTGTGGGGGTACAGCAAGAACAGGGACATCATTCACTGGCGTCACATTAATCATGATCGTCTGATTGGTTTTTCCTAGTCTACCATCGTCGGCAAGAAGCGTACAGCTGGTCAACCCATTCCAGTTTGGATTTGAGGTTAATATTAACGTGGTGTCAACAAGTGTACAATCAACCGTTGTTGGGCTTTCTTCCAGCAGAGAAAAGGTTAACAAATCACCATCACTATCACGACTGTAATCCTGGAGATTAATCTGACCAGTTCCAAAGTCTTCAAAAAAGACTTGGTTTGGAACAAAGAGTTCAGGAATGTGACGGTTCGGATAGTAAAACCTAACACCAGAAGGGGCATGGACAGGGTTCATGCCATAGCTAAAGTTTAAGGTGTACTGTTCAAGATAATCGTCGTTTTGACTGTCAAGATGTATAGTCTCTATATTTCCAATGCTATCGTAATCATAAGTAATACTATATTCTTTATTATGAAGATTCGAAGTTGATGCTCCGATTAACCTATCCAACCAGTCATAGGTAAAATTCTTGATGTTATCATTTTTTCGATCATTGATGGTAATAACATTTCCTATATTATCATAGGTATAATGTAAATCCTGTTTAGTGCCTGTAGTAATACCTTGTATACGATAATTTTCTGGATAATACTGTAACTGAGTAACAAGACTATTTTCATAGTTTCTCTCAGTAGGTTGACTGAGCGCATTGTAATTTATCTCAACAACGTCAGGGATCTGATCTAATTTTCCTTGAGTATCATAGAGATACGATATTGTTTTTCCTCTAGGAAGCATTTCCAAAATAACTCGATTCATAGAATCATAATACCATTCTATTACAAACCCTATACCTTCGATAGTTTTCTCTTCTTTTGTTGTTCTCAAACGATTGTCATAATAATAATGCAATGAAAAACTGGGGGCGATAACCCGTGAAAGTGTGCCAGTGGTTTCTTCATCATAGTAATAGCGGGTTGTTCCTTCAGAAGTCTGTCGAGTAATGATTCGACCAAGTTGGTCATATGCTATTCGGACAATATTCCCTTCATTATCAGTCTGGTTAATGAGGTTTCCATTTGGATCATATCCGTATTCCCAGATTCCAAGATCTGGATCAATCATTTTGATTTTTCTTCCGAGAGAATCATAGATGTATTCTATCGTGTTTCCTTCATTATCCGTGATCTTGAGCAAATCTCCAGCATCGTTATATTGATAGGTTGTTGTATAGGTTTCATTCTGGTTATATTCAATAACTTTAACGATATTTCCATAGGCATCCTTGAGATAATCTCGCTGACGATTATTTTCATCACGGATAGATATATTCCATCGATTGTAGATGGTATTGATTTCTTTATTATCTGGCTTTTTAATACCTGTTGTCCTGCTGAGAGCATCATACCGATACTTACTCTTATTAATCTCCTCCTTGGGAAGAGAATATTCGGAAGACAAGGTGTAGTATGGATTGCTTTCGTTTTCTATTCGGAAAGATTCATCATAGTAAAGATCTTTTGTTATAAAATCACTTCCTTGTGATTCACTTTTTACCTGAATAAGTCGTCCCATACCATCATAATACTGGTAAGTATCATAGGTACTGGTACCATTTTCTTTTGTGTTAACCATTATCATCTCTGGTGCAACACCATCGATGTCATACCTATACCTTCTCGTAGGAGAGCTGTCAGAATCATACGGTTGTATTTCTGTTACTAACCTGCCAAAGACATCGTAGGTGTATGTTATTTTGTAATGATTTGGATCCTCTTTCCAGAGAAGATTTCCTGTTCCAGGATAATAAGCATACGTTGCTACCTGACCTTTCGCGTTTGTTGTGTTAATTATAAAAGTATGGCTTACATCATAACCATAGTATGTTGTATGACCATTTGCATCTGTTTCAGTAATGAGATTTCCATAGGAATCATACGTATACTGTATTGTAGGATTATTTTTACTTTCTAACCAATGCTCTTCTTTAATAACGTCTCCATAAGTATTATAACTGTAATTAACCTGCCGCACTTTTGTTAAGGCATCATCTAATAATGTTACACTAAGAGGTTTATCAAGAATCCATTGTTCAGTATCATAGAGATAAGTAAATTGTTGGTAGGTCTCGTCTCCGGATACTGAAACTTCACCTTTATTAAATTGCTGCAGGATATTTCCATAGTCATCATAAGTAAAGAATGCATCTGTTATTTTGGGATTATTAGCATATCCATCATACATGAACTCTTTGCTTGAGTTAAGCGTAACAATAAAATATCCGCCTTTTTCTCTTGTATTAAATTCACGCTCAGTTATCTGATACGTACTGTCACTCCGATTCACGGTTTGGGTTCTGTATTCATTACCTTTCCGAGCATCATCTTGGTAAAACCAATGCTTGACAACACTATCATTTTTTCTTTCTTCTGCATAACTAAATCCTCTAAATTCTCTATCTTTGTAATCATACATTCCTCCTGAATAATTATAGGTAGTAATTGAAAAAAGACCATGGTTCCCATTCAGATCATTATCTTCACTAACATTAGCCACAACCCATACATTAAAACCAAGATCACTTAACGTGTCATTACCGGTATTGTTGAGATAGGTAGATGGTTTGTAATCAACTGTGAAAGTACTACCAAATTCATTGGTAATATTATGAAGTAAATAAGATTTTTGAGCCTTGTTAATCCACGCTTTTCTATCCTCACTACTACAACTATTCGTATCACGACCATAAAGAACGTCAGGTAATCCATCACCATTTAAATCCAAAAATCGAGCTCCAAAATCTACACCTTCACGATTAGTGTAACAAAGGGGTGGTTCCCAAGAGTCATTCTCGAGCCAACCATAACCAGTATTAAGCCATGCCTTTCGATCGTCACCACTGCAACTATTAAGATCTCTCCCATAAAGAACGTCAGGTAATCCATCACCATTTAAATCCAAAAATCGAGCTCCAAAATCCACACCTTCACGATTGCTGTAACAAAGAGGTGGCTCCCAAGAGTCATTCTCGAGCCAACCATAACCAGTATTAAGCCATGCCTTTCGATCATCACCACTACAACTATTCGTATCACGACCATAAAGAATGTCAGTTAAGCCATCGCCATTTAAGTCTAAAAATCTGGCTCCAAAGTCAACACCCTCACGATTACCAAAGCATAAAGGAGGTTTCCAAGCAGTGTCTTCTCGCCAGCCAGAACCGCTATTCAACCATGCTCTTCGATCATCACCATTACAACTATTAAGATCTCTGCTATAAAGAATATCAGTTAATCCGTCACCATTTAAATCCAAAAAACGAGCTCCAAAATCCACACCTTCACGATTAGTGTAACAAAGAGGTGGCTCCCAAGAGTCATTCTCGAGCCAACCATAACCAGTATTAAGCCATGCCTTTCGATCGTCACCACTGCAACTATTAAGATCTCTCCCATAAAGAACGTCAGGTAATCCGTCACCATTTAAATCCAAAAACCGAGCTCCAAAATCTACGCCTTCACGATTGCTGTAACAAAGAGGTGGCTCCCAAGAGTCATTCTCTAGCCAACCAAAACCGGTGTTCAACCAAGCCTTTCGATCTTCACCACTACAACTATTCAAATCACGACCATAAAGAATGTCAGTTAAGCCATCACCATTCAAGTCTAAAAACCGAGCTCCAAAATCTACACCTTCACGATTAGTGTAACAAAGGGGTGGTTCCCAAGAATCATTCTCGAACCAACCATTATTTGTTTGTACATAAGAAAAAGTTGTTGCTGGCAATGCGGTGCTATTATCGTTTCCGTACTGAGTAATTCTTGAAACAAAACTTTCTGAGGAATAGTTAAAGGAAGAGTAACTAAGAGTATATCTCATAACTAAATCACTATTTATGAAAAGAATGATGTCCTTTAATCTTCTCGAATAGCTTACTTTATTTCCATCATCATAAATCGTTGTCAAATCGGGTCGATTATTTGACTCAAAAATAAACTGGATCTTCCTTTCTTTATTGTTGTTATACTCAATCAGAGAGGGGTAAACAGCCCCTATATCACTTGGATGTGGGTTCTCCTGATATGTATAAAATATAGAGTTTCCATGAGTATCATTAATTAAATCCAGACTCCACCTCCAGACAAAATTGTGTTGGTTCGATAACAACTCAGAATCATAGTTAAAGCCAAATCGATAGTTATTTCCATTTTTCGTTTCTACCTTCCAATATTCCTTCTTTTCATTCATACCACCAAATTCTTTTGTAATGTGGATAAAACTTTCAATTTTGGTGTGATATGTTCCATTTGATGAGTCATAAACAAGATCGTAGGATTGTCCATCAAATACTAATCGATAGGTATCATCGCTAATATTTTCAGAAGTGTAATGGACATCTCTATCAACATAATTTTGAGAGAGAGACCATCCTCTACCCAAGAAACCACCGTTCTCTGTATTTTGATGATTATATGAAATACTCACCTGTGGTTCTAATCCATTTATCCCCGGTGGGACGTTAATAGTATAAGAATAAATTGCAGCACCAGTGTATAGACTCGTTTTAAACATTGACGAGGATTCTAATTTACCTTGCTGTGGAACTGCAGGATCATAAACATAAGGGAGAGTCATAGATTTCTGGTCAAGCGTTTGAGCCATTTCTGTTTCTTCAGTATCCGCTTGCGTATGCTGGTCAAGAGCAGGCTGCTCTGCTGAGGGTTCATCTTCCCCAGGAAGTGTCTCGTCCCCTGTCGCAAGAACAGTATTTTCTGATTCACCGAATGAAATGGAACTACAAATGAACAGCATCATAACAATTGCCGAAATCAGATGAATACTTTTGGTGTTTTTCATTGTTGCTTTACTTACTTTCGTTGTGAAGCAGTCTTTTTCGGTTCTACGCCAGACAACAAATCCTTTTCTTGATCTATGTTAAAACCTATGTCTTTTAAGTTTACCTGAAACCCTTCTAGCTGGCCTTTTATTGTGCTTAACACACGATAATATCCTATGAGAATGCCCCTATAAAATTCGGATTCTTTGGTTTGTTTGTTTTTTTCAAATTCTTTTTTTGCCTCTAAAGCATATTCACTTAAAATCTCCACTACTTCGCCAAGAATATGTTTTGTTTCGTCCTTCATTTTCTAATCCCCCTACTCCTTAAATACCCTTTACCACATCTCTTTGTTCTTTATAATTCCGAATATTATTTTTGTCCTAACTATTTATTTTTCCACTCTTTTTCCATGAATCTCCCCATTTCTCCTTAGCTCTTCTTGTAAGGAATGCATCAAACTCTTTTTCTCTTTTTTTATAACCTTCCTTTGAAAAAAAATCAAAGATTTGATCCCAGTAAGGAAAAAGAATCCTCTCTGTTTTAACCATTAGATTTTCAAGATCTCTTAATTCCTCAACACGAAAGTCAGGAGTTGGATAATTCCACTCCTTTTTTGTATTTTTTGAAGTAAATGCAGCGAGTAATGAAAAATCAGACCATAAGTCTTCGTAATAAAATGTGTTTTCATCTTTACCAATTATCTTCTTAAAGGGTATATCCAAGTGACAACCACAAACACTAATTTCTCTCCTCTGATTAAAAATCCTTACCCGACATTTTTTCGATTCTAGGATAACCATGCAAACTCCGGAAGAAATAGAACCCTTCGAATATATGATCTTGAAGTTATACTTATCAAATAATATTCTAAATACCTTTTGAACTAACTTTACATATTCCTTATCACCATATTCTTCAAGATTCATAATTCTCACCTTGGTTTTTTAATAGCCTCATACTTATCTATTATGTAACCTTTAGCATCAAGATAATCTATCTCTTGCTGAAACCCCTTACTAAGTTTTCCCTCGCTTGACCTTGAGAATCTTATTTTGTCTCCTCTTGCTATAGCTTCATCTAAGAACTGCTGGTTTAGAGTCCACCACTTATTATTTTTTTCTAGATCTTGGTAGATTGAATAGTCTACATCAAGATAATTCCATCCATTTGCTCTGCCAAGTTCAACAGCTGACTCATAATCTCCTAAAACAGTCACTCCTGCTTTAGGGTTTGCTCCTTTATTCAATCTGGCTAGTTCGCTTGAAACAGAATTAGCTCCTCTATTCAGTCTGGCTAATTCCTCTGAAGCTGAACTTCCACTGAGACTGCTTCCTGAAAACTTTAGAGCTGCCTGATGCAAAAGTAATTCTGCTCCTATTGCAACAGCCGCGTCAGTGCCCAGTTCTTTTCCAGCCGAATGGGCTTCATCCCAATTAACATTGTCGTACCAAGGCAACATAGAATTAGGTTCCATGTTTTGTACCTGATCATAGATATTACCAGCGTACCCCGCAAAATAAGCAACGTCAAATGCACCTACAACAAAGATTCCTCCAACCGCCAAAAGAAGATTCTGTCCGTCAGGATCCGTATACTTTACCGGGTTATTCCTGGCATAGCTGTACTTGTTTAATTGCTGTGGATCATAGACATTCGGTTGGACAGAATCAGGCTGGATAAACCTTGCTTGATCAGGGGCATAATACCGAGCGTTGTAATACTGCAATCCTGTTTCTCTGTCTTTTTCTTTGCCGGTAAACAAATAGCGATCATTGCCACCTTCAATGACTTCACCAAACGGCAAGTACTCAACTTCTTCAACCACATTCCCTGCCTCATCTGTCACTAGAGCAGTACTGCCCAGTGCATCAGGATGATAGAAGTATTTCTTGCCATCTGAATCTTGTCGGGCTAAAAGAACACCCTCATCATCATAGTAATAAATAGTATCGCGTGCAACACCATCAGGCCCTATCTCTCGAACAAAGTTTTCATTAACATAGTACGTCGTTGTGTTACTGCCATCTTCATGATACACCACCTTCTTTAAACGCTCCCCAAGATGATCATACCAATACTCGGCAAGAATCCTACCAGTAGCATTTTTATCTCGTACTTTTGATAATTGATGCTCGGAGTTATACTGGTAATAATAATTCGCATCTTGCATTAAATTGCCATTGCGATCGTACGTCAGGTTAACGGTAACATCAACAAGAGCAGAACTTAAGGGAAGCATACCTACGAAAAACATCAACAGAATGCTTAAGACCAATAATCGACGTATGTAGATCACACTAACACCCCGAGTCTAAAGAAATGATTAGGGGTTAATAAATCTATGTTCGGATTTTCCGGAAAAATCTTGCCAGCTTTTTATATATTTTATATAATTTACAATAAAAACACACGTTGTTCTTGAAGATTTAAAGCGAGAATGTTTTCTGTCAGCAGTGTTCAGTTTATTATCGAATCGAACCAAGACAAAAATGAAACTACCATCGTTCAGTACGGATTTGTTCTTTTCTGATTCCTAACGGTGTTAATCCATTCACGACACTAGTTACCATAGGGGGGGGGCCACATATCGACCAAAGATAATCATGCGTTAAATCAACATATTTCTTAATCATACCTGGGGTAATGAAACCAACCTCTCCGTCCCAATCTTTTTCTGGCTTATCAATGGTAAAAATAACTCGAATATGTTTGTTTTTCCTGCTGATCATTTCAAGTTCATCACGAAAGATGATAGCTTTTGATTCAGGACAACCGTACAACAACGTTATTTCATGGGATAATTTTTTCTCGGTGGCATAACGAATGGCACTCATAAAAGGTGTTATTCCTGTTCCTCCAGCGATAAAAAGATGCTGCTGTGGAGAAGTTTCGGTAAAGAGAAGGTCATCACCAAAAGGACCAGTAATCATGACTTCATTTCCTACCTGCAAGGCAAATAATGCTGTCGTAAATTCACCAAACTTTTTTACGGTGAACTCGAGATAGTCTTTTTGGAGTGGAGAGCTGCTAAAGCTCATTGATCTCCTCTGAATCTTTCCGGCAACTGCAGACGGCAGAGCAAGTGATGCAAACTGGCCAGGTATGAATCTAAATGGTGCTGGTTTGGTTACCTGGAAACTTCGAATTAATGGCGTGTGTTCAATGATCTGGATAATCTTTCCTTGAAAGGTCTCCACGTTTTTCATAGGTAAACACGTTCATTGCGTTGCATGCAATAGCTCAATATAGCGTTCCGCATCAAGAGCAGCCATGCAACCCGTCCCTGCAGAAGTCACAGCTTGCCGGTATCGAGGATCCATAACATCTCCAGCAGCAAAAACTCCCGGCAAAGAAGTCTTAACACCGTGTACTTTTATATAGCCATGATCATCAAGCTCAATGCTTTTTCCCAACCATTTGGTGTTAGGATCATGGCCTATGGCAAGAAAAACTCCTTCACACGGCAGAAGTACTTCCTTTCCTGTTTTGAGGTGCTTGGTCTTGACGCCAGTAACAAAGGTGTTGCCGACAATTGCCGTAATCGTTGTATCCCAAATAATCTTGACTTTATCCGTCATACTTAAAACACGTTGCTGCATGATTTTGCTTGCTCGAAATTCATCTCGACGATGGATAATAGTAACCAACCGTGCGAATTTCGTGAGCATGAGAGATTCTTCCATCGCAGAATCACCGCCACCAATAACCACAACATCTTTATCCTTAAAAAAAGGAGCATCACAAGGAGCACAGGTTGAGACACCTTTTGCCCAAAATTGTTTTTCTCCAGGAATGCCAAGTGTCCGTGCAGATGCACCTGTACAAATGACAATGGTTTTTGTCAGGTATTCTTGAGAAGATGTCATCACTTTGTAGCCACTTGCACCAGTTTCAGTCTTTCCAGGGAGTGGAGAAATTCCTGTAACATCCTCACTGATGTATGCTGCACCAAAACGTTCTGCCTGTTTTTTGCAAAGCTCTATGAGGAGAGGACCTTGAATGCCTTCAGGAAATCCAGGATAATTTTCTACGGCTGTGGTTGTTGAGAGTTGATCAAGATCTGTTCCTGTAATAACCAAAGGGCTTAATTTTGCTCGTGCGGTGTAAAGGGCAGCTGTATGTGCGGAGATACCACCACCAATAATGATTACATCATTTTTTTCTGTGACTTGTTTTTTTCCCTCTTTTGTTGTCATATTTTCACCGCGTTTTTTTACTGTTCTTGCTAATCTCTCTTGTCATTCCTTCAACAGCACAGATAGTACACTTTGCAAGGACACGGTCTTTTGCAATGTGTAAGGCAGCTTGTCGTGGCATGACGTGTTGTTGCAGTGCACGCGTCAGCGTGAGATCAACATTCGCAATGATCTTCTCCTCAACAAGTTGAAACATCTGCTGCTCTGTTCCACCAATGGTCTCGACATAGGAACTGATAACACCACCTGCATTTGCAATAATGTCCGGAACGACGAGAATGCCCTTGCGCATGCAGAGTTCCTCGACATCATAGGTCATGGGAATGTTACTTCCTTCAACAATGAGAGGAAAGGGTAATGCATCGACATCTCCAGAGCTAATTAAATTCGGAACAGCTGCGGTTATCAAAATATCTGCTGGTATCGTAAGAATAAAACTACTTTCTTTTGTCTGTTTTTTGTGAGCGTAATTAACCACTGAACCTGTTTTTTTCTTCACGCGATCCAGTTCCTCAAAGTCCAGTCCTTGAGGATCATACACAACACCCTTACTGTCAGAAACAGCAACGAGTGTAGCACCAATGTCAGTCAAGAATTTAGCAGCAAACCATCCAACATTACCAAATCCTTCAATAGCAACACGAACTTTTTTGAGATCAAGAGACAGTTTTGCTGCAGCAACTTTGGTGGCAAGAAAAACACCATAGCCAGTACTTCCTAATTCATGGGGCAATCCTCCCATTGCTGCAGGTTTTCCTGTACAGGCATGAATATCTCCATTTGCTTCTGCAAACCACGCCATATCCTGTTCAGCCATATTCATATCAGGACCAGCAATATATTTTTTTGGGCAAACATCTTTGATGGCTTCTGAAAATGCGCGAACAATCTGCTCTTTTTTTTGTGGTGACAACTGCTTGCTGTCAGCAAGAATACCCGACTTTGCACCCCCAAAGGGAAGATCAGCTAATGCATTTTTCCAGGTCATAGCACGGGCTAATTGCGTAACTTCTTCGACCGTTACCGTCGAAGTCATACGAATGCCACCCTTTCCAGGGCCGAGTGCAGTATTGTCAATAACAACAACGCCTCGCATGCCGAGTTTCGGATTATACACCTGTAAAACCTTTTCTGGTCCAAAAGGATCTCCTTGAATCATAGTTTCACCCTCATTGTTATTCATTACGGTTATTATCTTTCATAACCATCACTTTTCATAACCTTCATTTAGATCGGACAAACAAGCTGCTTTAACTCTCGTGAAAAAACATCGTAGTTTACGGAGTAATCAATGGGACAATCAATGACCACAACCGTATGCAATGCAAATGCACGTTCTAACAGTTTACCTAAATTATCTGTCTTATTAACGCGCATGCCTTGTGCACCATAACTCTCTGCATATTTCACAAAGTCTGGATTCCCATAATCCATGCCATAGATCGGAAAGTGTTTATGCTGTTGTTCCCACTTGATAAAGCCAAAACCATTATCATTAATTATTAAAATGACGAGAGGAATCTTGTAGCGTAAAGCACTTTCGATCTCTTGAGAATTCATCATAAAACCACCATCACCGCAAATAACAAGTACTTTCTTTTCCGGGTGCAACATCTTTGCAGCTATGCCAACAGATAGTCCTGCTCCCATGGTCGCAAGGGCATTATCCACGAGAAAAGTATTTGGTTTGTAGGTCTTGTATAATCGCGAAAACCACAACTTATAGATTCCATTATCAAACGCAATAATATCATCTTGGCCGAGTGCATCACGAACATTGCGGACGACTTCAGCTGGTACAAGTGGGTATTGATGCGGTGCTGGCTCGTTCATCTTTTGCTCAATAAGATCACGCGTTTTCTTGAACAGGGGAAATGACCTTTTTTTGATAATCTTATGCGTAAGCCTCTCCAACGTAACAGAAATATCTCCAATAACCTCAACATCCGGATTGTAATACTTATCAAGAACAGAAGGCACGCCATCAATAGTAACGATCTTTTTTTTGAAATCCTTGTTCCAAACATAGGGTGGGTATTCAACAACATTATATCCTATGGTGATAATGAGATCAGCTTTGTCAATACCGCAATTGACATAATCATGACTGTGAATACCGGTTGCAAATAAGCTGTATTCATTTCTGTCATCAATGACCCCTTTTCCCATTTGCGTATGGACGACATAAATCCCTGTATGATTGATAAACTTGGTAAGTGCATCAGTTATTCGTCTTCGATTTGCACCTGCAGAAACAATAATCAGGGGATATTCAGCTTGATTAATGACCTCAACAGCTGCCTGGAGTGCAGCATCATTGCAAAAGGGTGTAACTGGTGATGTTCGTTTCTGAATTGATGCTTTCGTTGACTCAGTTGCTACGTCTTCAGGAAGTACTATCTGCACTGCTCCAGGCCGCTCAGATTCTGCTAACTTAAAACTATTACGCAGTACCGTAGGGATGGTTTCAGCGTCAGTAATTAACACAGCATCTTTGGTAATCGGCCTCATTAAACTAACAATATCAACGACTTGAAATTTACCCTGCCAATTTTCTTTCACAGGTTTCTGACCAGAAATAGCAACAAGAGGAGCTCCAATAAGCTGTGCATGCGCAATTCCGGTAACTAAATTCGTTGCACCAGGTCCAAGGGTTGAGAAACAAACGCCTGCCTTGCCTGTTAATCTTCCATAGGTTGCTGCCATAAATGCAGCAGTTTGCTCGTGGCGGGTAATGATTACCGTAATCTGCTTTGATTTGCGGAGGGATTCAAGCATATCAAGGTTTTCTTCTCCAGGTAATCCAAAAATATGCGTAACTCCTTCTTCCTCTAACTGTCTTACAAAAAGATCAGATGCTTTCATGACTGCCTCGCTTATTTTTTTACCTTGATTGCTGTTCCTTTTATTTCTTTATTGTTTCTGTAATGATTATGGATTTTCTATGACGACGGTCTTGATATTGACAAATTCCCTAATCCCATAGACTGAAAGTTCACGGCCAATACCGGACTTTTTGATACCACCAAAGGGCAAACGTGGATCAGATTTTACCAGGTCATTGATGGCAACGAATCCTGCCTGTATTTTTTTTGCGATTGTTTCTGCATGCGTAATGTTTCTACTCCAGATAGATGCCCCTAATCCAAAAGGAGTGTCATTCGCCGTTTGAATGAGTTCTTCTTCGGTAGCAACGGTTACCATGGGCATGATTGGCCCAAAGACTTCTTCACACCACACCGGAGAAGTGCGTGGAGGATTTTTTACAAGAGTTGGCGTAAAGAAGTATCCCTGAGAAGGAATCTTCCCTCTGCTTTTGATCATCCCTCCTGGTGCAGCAGTAGCCTGTAATTGTCTTTGAAGATCATGAACAAACGAGGCTTTCGCAAGAGGACCAATATCAGTTTTAGGGTCTAGCGGATCGCCAATAGATAACTGCTCCATCAGCTCGAGAACCTTTTTCTCAAATGCAGCTGCAACCGTATCCATGATAATGAAGCGTTTTGCAGCAATGCAGCTTTGCCCTGTATTGATGAATCGGGCCTTGATCCCCATAGTAGCTGCTTTTGCAATATCAGCATCATCAAGTACAAGGAAGGGATCAGATCCACCTAATTCAAGAACCAGCGGTTTAATGTATTTTCCCGCAAGCATTCCAATCTCTGATCCAGCAGCATTGCTTCCAGTTAAGCTAACGGCATCAATAAGATCTTCTCCAATAATCTGCTGTGCGGTTGTTGCATCAATGAGAAGAGTTGTGAAAACAGATTGCGGAAATCCTGCATCGTTGAAACACTTTTGAATCTCTTTTGCACACAACGGGACATTCGAGGCATGTTTCAGCACAACAACATTTCCCGCAAGAACTGCTGGAATAGCGCAACGAAAAACCTGCCAGAAAGGAAAATTCCATGGCATGATCGCAAACACTATCCCCAGTGGCTCAAACGTCACGTAACTTTTGGAATAATTGGTTGTAATCCTCTCGTCATGGAGGAATGTTTCTCCATTGTCTGCATAATAGGCACAAGTCAATGCACATTTTTTGACCTCTGCAATTGCTTCTTTTATTGGCTTGCCCATCTCGGTCGTAATTAACGCTGCATACGCTTCAGCATTTTCTTCTAAAACCCTTCCAAGTCGATGGAGCAATGATGCGCGCTCTTTAAGAGAAGTCTGCTTCCATGATTCCAGTGCTGCCCGAGCTTGTCGAATCATTTCCCTTGCATCTTCAAGCGTATGCATGGGAATAGTCGCACTGGTTGCTTCGGTATAGGGGTTTATTGAGTAGAGAGGCATATGTTTCCTCTATTCATTCACGCTTAGCTAGTTCAGCGTCGAGCAGCAAGAGACCAGCACCTTCGTTACCGGCAAGAGTTACTCGTTTCAGCAGTTCAAGTGTTGCATCCTCTTCTTCAACCTGTTCATTGACAAACCACTGTAAAAATACTTCAGTTGTATGGTCGTGCTCTGCTTGAGCAACATCAACGATTTGATGGATAGATTTCGTTACTTCCTGCTCATGTTTGTATGCCGCGGTAACTGCGTCAAGAGGGCTTTTCCATGCAAGAGCAGGTGCCTGTATTGGTTGCAGCACTACCGTACTGTCACGCTCAAGAATATGTTCATATATTTTCATACCATGATGGACTTCTTCTTTTGCCTGTGCTTCCATCCAATGCCGGAATCCACGTAAATAGATGCTATCAAAATAAGCTGCCATTGCCAAATAGATATAGGCAGACTGAAACTCCTTGTTAATCTGTTTATTTAATGCTTCGTGTACCTTCTTGCTGAGTACCATTGGCTCATCCTCCTTTTCGCTTGCTTCATCCCCCTTAGCATTATACAGAAAACTATAGAGGAAGAAAGACCGGATACTATATAAACATTATGATTTTTCGAATCTAATCACCTAAGTTAAAACATGTAGATTTAGGAACCAAAATGTTTATAAATAATCGGTTCCCAAAGTCTCTCCATGCGACTGATTAAGCAGTACGGAAGGAAGTATGGAGAAACAGATTATTATAAGTACCTTGTGGTAATCCCAAATAAACTTATTAAACTGCCTAATTTGGAAGGTGGTGAGTATTTAGCACCTGAGATTAAAGGTAATAGGCTAGTTATTATGAGGTATTAAGATGCAGAATTGTAATCATGAATGGGAAGAAATTGATGAGTTGTTTGCAATAACTAGGATCGAGAAAAAAGGTGACAAGGTGAATTTCATGCCATCTGTTGGGATACCAGTGATTCTAGATGTTTGTAATAAGTGTGGCGAAATTAAGATCTCTTTAGCGAAGAGTAGAGGAAAACTATAAATGGCATCATCAAAATCGGTTGGCGAACAAACGGGAGATATTGACAACCGTACTAGAGAGAAATTGACATCTTCACTTGTTTGGGTAGCGTTAATAATCTTCGTTCTGGTATTAGTTATGTGTTTTATTTTGATATGGTCTGGAAAGGTTGAATTTAAAGATGGAACTTCTTTTATGCTTGCCATATTTAGCGGTGTTACAGGACTATTAGGTTACGCTAGTGGTTATTATTATTCAAGACCAAAATAAATTTTATTAAAATAGGTTAACTTATCATCTCAATTGCCTGTTTTTGGCTTGGCTTTTTTGCTGCTTTTTTAGAGAGCAGATTGCCTTTACTTTCTCAACAAGAGCCTGACGGGAAATCTCCTCATACGCAAAAAGCTCTGTAGCTGATCCACTTCGTGGCAATTTTCGCACAGCAAGTGTGTACACACTGCCCTGGTAATCTCCCTCAGCAAGAACACTTTTTACCGCCTCTCCTATGCCACCTTCAGGGTAATGATCCTCAACAACAATCAATGTGCCTGTTTCGTTAAGTGCCTGTTGTAATGTTGCAAGATCAAGCGGCTTAATACAGTAGAGATCAATGATTCTGACCTGTATCCCTTCTTTCTTGAGGAGTTCATAGGCAGCAAGTGCCTCATGTAAGGTAATTCCTGCAGCAACAATCGTCAGACTATCTGTTTTACTCTGTTTGAGAATTTTAGAACCACCCAACGGAAATTCGTCGTTAGGTGAATAGAGAATAGGCGTATCGCTTCGTGTCGTTCTCAGGTACACTATTCCTTGATAGGTAAGTGCTAATTCGACTAATTTTTCGGTTGCAACTGCATCACTGGGGTAAAGAACAACACTGTTATGAATGGTTCGAAACATGGCGATATCCTCAAGTCCCATCTGGGATGCCCCGTCTTGACCAATAGAAACTCCGGCATGTGAGCCAACTATTTTGAGATTTGCATCTGAATACTGGCCCATTCTGATTTGATCAAAAGCCCTGGTCAAGAATGCTGCAAATGAAGAAACAAAGGGGATCTTTCCGCGTAATGAAAGTCCAAGTGCAACACCGATCATATTCTGTTCAGCAATATACATCTCAAAATAACGTTCGGGATATTTTTGCTGAAAGGTTTGCGCATAGGTCGAATTACTGGTTTCTGCATCAAGCACAACAAGTTGTGGATATTGCTGATATAAACGCTGAAGTGCCATCCCATAGGCTTTTCGTGTCGCGACAGGCTTTGCAGGATCAGAGTCCATAGGAGGTGCTTTTTTTGGTTTCATCAAAACCGGATGAAGATTTTCTGGCAGTGCTACCTCCCCTTTTATGGTCTCATTAATCTCACCAAGATCATGGATAGCTTCTTTTAATTTTTCTTGAGCAACAGGAACACCATGCCATCCTTCTTTGTCTTCGAGGAAATGAACTCCCTTCCCTTTGATGGTTTTTGCAATAATCATGAGGGGAGAGGATGCTTTTTGTGCACGGTATAAGGCCTCAACAATTTCAGAAAAGGTGTGACCATCAATGCAGATCGTTTCCCAGCCAAATGCGTTTAACCTTTGTGCATAGGCATCAAGGTCGTGGCCATACATAGTGGGGCCTCGCTGTCCTAGCCGATTGACATCAAGAATGCCAATAAGGTTATTGAGCCTATAATGTGCAGCACTCGCAATAGCCTCCCATTGAGATCCTTCACTCATCTCAGAATCACCAAGGAGAACATAGGTTTTGTAAGGTAATTTATCGCAGTATTTTGCATTCAATGCCATCCCTACTCCAATTGCTAGTCCCTGGCCCAATGATCCGGTTGCAGCCTCGGTATAAGGAAAACATTTGGTAGGATGACCTTCCAGTGGGCTTCCAAACTTTCGTAGGCTTAAGAGTTGGTCTTTGCTGACCTTTCCTGCTACTGCATACAGTGCATAGAGGAGGGGAGCTGCATGACCCTTTGAAAAAATAACTCGATCATTATTGGGATGCTGTGGATGATCAAGGTCAGCTTTAAGAATACCACTAAAAAAGAGTCCAGTCATAAGATCAGCAGCTGACATCGAGGAGGTTGGATGCCCTGATCCAGCCTCAGTTGTTGAAATAAGAATATAATATCGTGCTAATGCTGCGAGTTCTTGTAATCGTGCTGTCTGCTCAATCATTGAAGAGAAATGCTTTGTGTTTGTCAAATTCATCACCTCACATTTACCTGTTTGGAAACAAAACTTTTTAACGTCATGGCGCCTGTTGTGGCAGTGCGACGGCTGCTCGAGCAGCCTACTCGCCACTCCGAAGGAGCCTCGGCTCGTCGCACGCCCATGGGCGCTGACGCAACGGGGCTTGCCCCCCAAATTTTCCGAAGTTTGATCAAAAGGGTGCAACATAAAGTTGCACTTCGCGGCCTTCGTGTTGCCTGGATAGCCACGCCGAAGAGCTTCATGCTCTTCCTTGCGTGTCAACTGAGCGTAACCAGTTACGGGGTGTGCGTTATAGTCTCTTTTATCGGAAATCTTTGAGGAATGGTGCAAGCTTGATGGAATCAATGTTTTGGTGAATAAGCGGTTGGTCGGCAAGTTGTGGGAGGCATTCATGAAAGGTCGGTTTTGTTTCTTGATAGAATAGACCCAGTGGCAAGGATTCTGTTGCAAGTGCACGTCGAAATGCTTCTGTTTTATCGTGTGGATTATAGGTTGATTCGAGCAGTGTTGTATGTTGTTGGAACCATTCATAGGTGTTCACTTTGTTAAAGGTGATGCAGGGTTGGAGGATATCGACAACTGCAAAGCCTTTATGTTGCAGGGCCTTTATCATAAGCTCAATTAAATGAGGCATATTGCCTGCATAACCCCGAGCAACAAAGGTTGCGCCAGCTGCAAGTGCCACGGTCAAAGGATTAACAGGATCTTCAATGACGCCTTCAGGAGTTGTTTTTGTTTTATATCCCTTTGGACTGGTTGGAGACGTCTGTCCTGTGGTTAGCCCATATACTTGGTTATCATGGATGAAACAGGTTATGTCATGGTTCCCCCGAATGGTGTGGATAAAATGAGAGAGTCCTTCACCAAGACAATCACCATCTCCGGTTGATACAATGACTTTAAGGTTATGATTTGCAAGTTTAGCACCCTCTGCAACCGGTAATGCTCGACCATGCAGGCCTTCAAATCCATAGCTCTTAAGAAAATGGGAGAGATGACCGTGACAACCAATACCATACACTATCAGAACATTATCTGGCGAAATCTGTAAGCGAACAAGGGCATTTTTCAGAGCGCCCCAAATACCAAAATCACCACATCCTGGACACCAGTCAGGTGTCTGAAGCTTGAAATCAGTAAGTTGGACAGTCATGGTGCCACCTAGTTTTTATTTTTTCCTCTCGGTCTACCTTTTCCTTTTGGATTATTTATTTCCTTATTGATCATCGCGAGTTTCGTGTAAATTTCCTCAGGATAAAATGGTCTTCCATCATATTTTAAAAGCATTTCTGTTACCGACATTCCGGTTTGTTCACGGATGTACTGTGCCATTTGTCCGGTACTATTGTTTTCAATGCACAGCGTGTATGCAGCATTCATTATTTTCGGTTTAACCTCTTCTGCTGGAAATGGACTGATATAGACGAGATGTAAAAAACTAACCAAAATGCCCTCCTCTGCGAGAAGTTGGAGTGCCTCGAGAATAGGTCCTTTAGTACTTCCCCACCCAATAACAAGGAGAGGAGCATCAGCAGGACCATACCATGCTGGTTTAGGCAAAGTTGCTCGAAGTCCATGGTACTTTCTCATCCGTTTATCCTGCATTTTTTTTCGTTCTGCTGCATCTTCTGTAGAGAAACCATGCTCATCATGCTCATAGCTATTGGCAAGGAAAGGTGTTCCTGGTTGACCAGGAAGTACCCGTGGAGAGACTCCTGTTGGTGTATCACGGTAGCGTTTGTAATCAGTGTTTGTGGAAGTCGTTGCATTGTCTAACAAAAGTCCTCGTCGAATAGCTACGCTGGGAAAGGCTTTTGTTGTTTTATAGGATTCAGCAAGGTACTTGTCAGAAAGGATCATAACAGGAGTTTGGTATTCTTCAGCAATGGTAAACGCTGTTGTCGTACACGTGAAGGCCTCTGCAACATCTCCTGGCGCAATAACAACCATGGGGAACTCTCCTTGTGCAGGATGCAACACAAATTGCAGATCTCCTTGTTCTGTCCACGTTGGCAAGCCAGTTGCTGGGCCTGGACGTTGTGCATTAACAACAACAATGGGCGTCTCGGTAATAGCAGCAAGACCATAGCCCTCAGTCATCAGGCAAAATCCTCCTCCAGACGTTCCGCACATTGCTCGAACACCAGCAAAACCAGCACCGATGGTCATGTTAATTGCGGCAATCTCATCTTCGGCATGGCGCACCATCATACTTGCTTCATGTGCAAAAGAGGCAAGCGTCGTTAAAATCGATGATGCTGGTGTCATGGGATAGCCAGCATAAAACTTACAGCCTGCTGCAACAGCTCCAAGTGCAAGTGCATCATTGCCTGTTACCAGTAGAGGTAGCTGTTTTCCCGGTAGTGAATTTGGTTGCGCTACATTTGCTTGCAATGCTGGAGGCAAAGCACATGCGTTTGGATAATGCTCTTGCATGTATGCATAGCCAGCTCGTGCAGCCTCTTGATTCTTTGTAACAACTTCTTGACCTTTACGGGCAAAATTCTCTTCGATGATTCTCATCAGTTCTTCTATTTTCCAGCCACAAAGTGCCATGCTCGCACCAAGGCAAATATTGTTAATCATGATGGGCAAGAGCTTAAGATCTCGTATCATCCCACTAAGAGGTAGGGGGCAAGATTGTACCTGCGGATATACCTCTTTATCAAGCGGGATAGTAGCTTCGTGGAGTACTATTGAGCCTTCTCCTAATTCCTCCATATGCAGAGCGAGAGATGCTTTGTTTAAGGCAACAAGAAGATTGATGAGTTTTCCCTGAGAAAAAACCTCTCGTTTGCTGATGCGGACTTGAAAGGTATTGTGTCCTCCTCGGATAAGTGATGGATACTCGGTATAGGCAAAGACATGAAACCCTTGACGGAGGCAGCACTTTGCAAAGACCTCTCCTGAATTCATAATGCCAAAGCCTGCTTCACCGGCAATCTTCCATTGAAAAGTATCGTCTGTTTGTTGCACTATGACCACCTAAGGTATATGCCCAGAACACTTTACTCCATGTGATTTGTCGTTCTATAAAAATGCTTTGGTTTAGATATGCTTTTCGTACCTCAAGAGCTATAGGAAATAACGTTAATTTTAGAAATCTTTTTATATCTTCACGAATCATCCTCTTCTGGAGGTGTCGCATGCAGGTTTACCTTGACATGGTTCGCTATGTTCTCAGCCATGGGGTTAAAAAAGTGAATAGAACCGGTGTTGCAACCCTCAGTACCTTCGGCTATTTCTATAAAATCAATTTGCAGAATGGTTACCCGTTGTTAACAACGAAGAAGATGTATTTCAATTCAATGTTACATGAACTTCTGTGGTATCTTTCAGGCGAAGCGCACGTACGCAACTTACGTCAAAAAACAAAGATATGGGATGCATGGGCAGATGCAGAGGGAAGACTGGAAACAGCCTATGGCAGATTTTGGCGTCGTTTTCCCCTCCCTGAGCAGGGTATTGATGGTGAAAAATGGGGCACGAGATGGATTTCTGTCGATCCAGATACAGGAACAAAGGTTTTTGATCAAATCCAGTATGTTATTGATACCTTACATGAGATTAAAAAAAATCCAGAAACACGAAATTTACGACGGATGGTCGTGTCTGCTTGGCACCCAGGAAACGCTGCTGAAAGTAAGCTTCCCCCTTGCCATTATACGTTCTGCTTTAATGTACTCGGTAATAAGCTTAATTGTCATCTCACCCAACGTTCAGGTGATATTGCTTTAGGCATTCCTTTTAATCTTGCCTGTTATTCCTTGCTTACCATGATGATAGCAAAGGAAACTGGATATGAACCCGGTGAATTTGCTCATACCATTGTTGATGCTCATATTTACGTGAACCATATTGCAGGTCTCCAGGAACAGCTTACCCGAGTACCAAGACCCTTGCCTCGTGTCCACATTGCTGACAAGCCATTACCAAGCCTCCAGTTTGAAGATGTTATCGTAGAAGGGTATGATCCTCACCCGGTAATAAAATTTGAGGTTGCAGTATGATCGCTTTAATTGCTGCGTTAACCCATAACCGCGTTATAGGAAAAGACAATAAACTTATCTGGCATATTCCTGAAGACCTCAAGAACTTTAAGAAGCTAACGTCGGGAAATACCATTATCATGGGAAGAAAGACCTATGCGTCTATTGGTAGACCCTTACCTAACCGTGTGAATATTGTAGTGAGTCGTTCATTACCACAACAAGA
Source organism: Candidatus Woesearchaeota archaeon (assembly GCA_016187565.1). Classification (NCBI taxonomy): domain Archaea; kingdom Nanobdellati; phylum Candidatus Woesearchaeota; species Candidatus Woesearchaeota archaeon. Next base: position 91,151 of record JACPJR010000003.1, on the reverse strand, counting down.
GGGCATTACCGTGTGTAAAACGATTCCCGAGGCAATTGCAACTGCAAAACAACGAGGGAAGGATACCTTTATTATTGGTGGTGAGACAATCTATCGACAGACCATTGCACTGGTAGATCGTCTGTATCTTTCATGGGTCAAGCAAGAATATGACGGAGATGCCTATTTTCCTGAGTTTCATGAAAACGAATGGAATATTCTAACAAAAGAGGAGTATCCTGAGTTTGTCTTAATGGTCTATGAAAGAAAGCCAACGAAACGATCAACCACCTAAGCAATGGATAGTGGCACTAGCTGCCATGACGCTTGATGGAAAAATTGCGCAAAATCATCATCATTTTACTGATTGGACAAGTAAAGAAGACAAGGCTTTCTTTCAAAGGAAGCTTCATTCATTTGAGGTTTTTCTTGTAGGAAATAATACCTATAAAACTGCGCAAAAACAACTCTCACAACGAAATTGCATGGTCTTTACGAAGCGTGTCCAAAAACTAACAAGGATCCATGAACGATTGGTTTATTGTAACCCAAGCAAAACAAATCTTCGCCACTATTTACAAAAACAAGGTTACCGAAAGATTGGTGTGCTTGGCGGTAGAAAGGTGTACAGTTACTGTTTGCAGCACGGCCTGCTTGACCAGTTTTTTATAACACTTGAGCCACTAATTTTCGGAGAGGGACTAGCTTTATTCGATCATCCTTTTCATATGCAGAAATTGCGTCTTGTCAAGTGCAAACGGCTGAATGCCCAAGGAACATTATTGCTGGAGTATGAAGTTGTTTAAGTCTTGACTTTTGTTGTCTTCTCCGATTTTCTTTAGGTACGTTTTTCTAGAATTTCCCCTCGAAGGTCAAATGGTTTCGCCTGTGTTATTCGCACATGAACGGTACTTCCTAACGGCACTTGTTCAGTAAGAACTACCTGCTTATACGAATAATTTTTGCCGATGAACGTTCCAAATCTTCCCTGCTCGGTCACAAGCACAGGACCTTCCCATCCAATCCACTGCTCATTATTTTCCTGAGCAATCCGTTGAAATAGCACCGTAACTTCTCGTGAACGTTGTTTAACAATCTCACCAGGAAGTTGAGGCAAGCTTGCTGCATATGTTCCTGGGCGTGGCCAAAATTTTGAGATGTTAATCATGTCTGGCTTTGTTTCTTCAATGAGCTTCAACGTTTGTGAAAATTGCTCGCTTGTTTCTGTTGGGAAACCACAGATAATATCCGTACTAATAGTAATATCGGGAATGGCTTGCTTACAAGCATTGACAATATGCTTGTAGTCCGCAACGGTGTACTGTCGTTGCATTGCCTTAAGTACCTCATCACTTCCGGCCTGTAAGGGAATGTGCAGGAATTTGTAGACTTTTTCATGTTTCAGCAGAGGAATAAGATCTACGTACATCTCCTTAATAAAATCAGGATTTGCCATACCAATGCGTATGTTGAATTCACGAGGAATAGCCACAACTTGACGTAAGAGTTCTGCTAGTGTTGTGCCAATATCAAGGCCATAGGCACCATCATCTTGGGAGGTTAACCAAATTTCTTTGACTCCTTCACGAACTGCTGTACTAATATGACGCACAATGTCCTGTGGTGGATAGGAGTACAACCCTCCGCGTGCTTGTTTTGTTTTGCAGAAGGTACAGCTTCCGAGACATCCTTGGGATATCGGAACAATTTCAACAAAGGCATTTTTCCTGATCTTAGGAAGATTCAATCTATTTTCATTGCTGCGCGAAAGAACGTGAACTGTTTTTCCTGCGAGGGTTTGATCGACCACATCAGTAATTTTACCCAGCTGGTAGGTTCCGATAACTGAAAGATTTTGAAATGGATCAAGATTTCGTTCAGACTGCGGGATGCAGCCAGCAACAATAACGGTCTTACCTGCATGCTGAAGCTCATGAAGCTTTTTTTTAAAAAATGATTCTGTTGGCCCTTTTACCGTACAGGTGTTGAACACGACGAGATCAGCGTCATCACTACTCTTTACAAGGACATGACCCTCACGGTCAAGCAACCCAGCCATGATCTCTGAATCAGCATGATTTGCACTACATCCTTGAGTAATGAAATGAATTTTTGGCATGATTCTGGAAATGGAATACTCCATATAAATGTTGTTGTGTTCTAACTCATACATCGTTCATACATAGTGCACTTACATCTTTTAAAAGAACGAAACAGAGAAAGTATTAAATAGTATTTACCATAGGAAGAGTATCATGAAAAAGGTGTTATTGTTTACCATTTTTTTTGTGTTTGTACTATCCCTTTCTAACCTCGTTTATGCTTGTCCCAGTATTCGAAACTTTGTTGTTCTTAACTGCGATATTGCGGATTTGCTTCTTCAGCAGAACGCTACTTGTTTAAATGGTAATTGTTCGGTTAATATTTCAAAAGAGCAACATGGAGAATTCTATGATTTAAACCTTCAAGATTCGTTAGAACAATCTCTTTGTATAAACGAAACATATGGGATACAATTCTATCCAAAATATGATCTTTTTGTAAAAACTAGTAGTTTTGAGGATTCTATTGAGTTACAGATATTACAATCTCTGGATTCTATCTGCGTTGAAGATATTGATGATATGAACCAAGTTTTTTTTCGTGAAATTCAGAATTGGTTGTCAACTCAAAAAGCATCTCCTCTTCGAGGAAATTTAATTTTTGAGCCATATTCACTCGAGAGAGAATTTGAATCAATTAAAAGTAAGAAATCCTATGGTGATTGTTATTATGAAGAATACAAACGAGCTGGAGATTGGTTGATTATTACTGAAATCGGTAGGGATTACTGTTATTTAACCGGTGGAGGAGAAACAAGGCCCCCATATGCTACTAAATCACATCTACAATTTATTGAATTTATATTGAAAAACCCAAGTATTTATACGCTTCAATATCTCTTTGGATACGTCATCGTATTGGGAGTTGTTATGGGTTTTATCATATATCTTTTCAAACAAAGAGAATTAAAATTATTTTTCAAGCCAAATGAATTCAATGTTATCGTAACATTAGTTTTAGGAATTCCTCTCTTGGCATTATTTATTTTAATGATTTTATCTACACCACATGTGCTAATTATTTTAATTATTTATTTTGTTAGTTTTGTCATTGGATGTTACGTTTTTTCGTCATTACTTCGATATGTTTATATTAAAACTAAAAAGAAGTAAACGTAGGTTTACCCGCCTTTCTTCTCATTTTGTCTCCAAAAGTTTCTAATCACTCAATTCTATTGATTACGTTACAAGTGCATACGCTTCATCAATTATCCTTCCTGCTGTAGGAGGGAGTGTTGTTTTTTCACTGTGAACTCTGCTAACGAGAGAAGCATCCAATTTGTGCTCGTAAAAGAAGAGATCAAAGTACTCAGCCATCTGTTCTTGTGCTTGGTCACTCTCCCAAGGAACATGATGGAGCAATTGCAAGGCATCATCGACACTATTCATTTCTGCACCTTCCATACAGACACCGGTATATTTGTCTGCATGGTGCAGCTGGCCCTCCCAAAAAGAATAAGGTAAACGTGCTTGCACAGCAACAAGCGTCGATAACACACGATGATAGAGATCATGCTCTTCTCCAGCATCAGGATTGTACAATAATTCTGGTCGTGGTTTCAGAACCTCGAGAAATCGCTGGATCGTTGGTGCATCGTGGTAGAACGGGTGAGGATCATCGACAGGATCATGGTTTACATCAGAGCCAACACTACCTACCAAGATGAGTAACTCATCAATACCATCATTGGACCAGGTTCTTGTTTCTGCTGTACCTCTACCCCTACGCTCTAGGAAAGTATATGCCTCCTGCAAGCAAGAACGAATACCCGAATGCACAGCTGCAGTCACTGAAGGACTAACCTCTCTTGCTACATACGTAAATGCAGTGTGGGGAAAATCCTCCCGGGGGTAGGGTACAAGAGAGTCTCTGCCATTGAGACGATCATCTATCCATGCAGCCCAATCCTCAGAAGAAAGGGTGGCATAACATGCTTGATCAATAACTCTTTCTGTGCCTTCTTCTCTAAACTGTATTTTTTCTTTATATGCCACCAGAGCGGGGAATGCGAAGTTGTTTATAAGAATTCCTTAAGTTTCTTCAAACAGGGGGATGCCGGTCATTTCATACACAATACTAACTTATTTATAGCTCAAGCGCATACTAGCGTCAGAGGTGATAGCATGGCATTGTTGAAGTCTAATCAAAAAGCCTTACAGCCAGGTACTCCAGCACCGGAATTTTCTTTAAAGAATGTGGATGGCAGTGTGGTAAGTCTCGAGGATTTTCGAGGAAATCCTGTTGTTGTTATCTTTATGTGCAACCATTGTCCGTATGTTATCCCTAAGATGGATGAGATTGCTGCTCTACAAAGGGATTATGCCAAGAAAGGAGTTGTCATCATAGGTATCAATGCAAATGATCCAGCTCAGTATCCAGAAGACGATTTTATCCAGATGCAGCGCATTGCCAAAAAAAAGGGATATCTCTATTATCTCTTTGATGAAACTCAGGAAGTGGCAAAAGCTTATGGAGCGGTATGCACCCCAGATCCTTATGTGTTTGATAAAAACCATACGTTGATCTATCATGGCAGAATCAATGATGCACTAACGCCGGATGCAAAGCCAACCAAACATGATTTGCGTGAAGTTCTTGATGCCTATCTTACAGGAAAGCTCATCAAAGAGTGGTTCAAACCAAGCATGGGTTGTAGTATCAAGTGGCGAGAGGATTTATAGATGAGAAATGTGGGGGAGGGGATTCGAACCCCTGGACCCACTAAGGGACAGGATTGCTTAACCTTGTTCTTAAGTCCTGCGCGTTTGACCAGACTTCGCTACCCCCACAGAGAGATACCTGCAAGAAGTGGTGATATATAAAAATATAGGTTTACTGTCCCACACTCGGTTTGCTTCTCTGTTGTTACTGATCTATGCTGCATGCTTGGAGACAGTTCCTGCAGTATTATGGATAGGGCGATCTCCCTCAAAGCGGTACAGATTTAAGAACGCTTTTAATTGACCGTAGAGTTCATTAATTTCTTCGACAAGTCCGCCTTCAAAACGATCAAACTTTACCTTGTAGATAAACTGATCATAGAGAGCTCGGATAAAATAATAGTAAGGCTTTCCTTCCCATCGGTGCTCATAGTCTGTTTCCATGTAGCCAGTAATAATAATTTCAACATGGCCCTGATTGAGCTTTGCCTTGTGCTGTTCACGTTGCACAATAACCTCTTTAACATTATTCATAATGAGCTCTACTCGAATAACAAATTTGTGAAAATCAGTAATCTTTCGATAGGGCTCATACACCACTTCAATCTGTTTTCCCTCGGGATACACATGCTCATAATTTCTCAGTTCCTGTTTGGTGTATCCCATCTGACGGTACCATCGATCAATATATGCATAGAGTTCTCTGGCGTCAAACAAGCCCTTGTACCCTAATTTCATACGATCGACAACAATGCGGCGTTCTGCCATATCTCTACCTCAAATTTTGTTACTATGATTATCCCGGTGAAAACGATTATTCAATTTTTCTGATCACCATCTATCTGCGAACTCATCGATGTCTGTAGTCATATGGAGCGCTTCCTTGATTTGCGTCATCAGTTTTTGTACTTTATACTCCAAACGATCTCCATAGAGCGTCAATTTTTTGGTGAACAAAAGATCAAGATACATTTTCCCGAGGAGTTCACGGAATTTCGTTCCGGTAAACCTTCCCTGCCAATCACTTTCAAGTTCAGCCTTAAAGCTGATACGCAAGCGACAGTCAGTGAGGACCTTTTTTTCTCCATCCTGCGTAACTTCAACATCTTTCATATCATAGGCATGGGCGTGAATATGAATCCAATCCTTAAAATAATCAGTTGTTTTACGAAACGCATCCAGTTTCCACTCAATTTCATAGCCAGCAGGACTAGGAATTTTATGCTTGTAGACGGGTTCGTGGACCTCGTATGCTTTTCCATCAAAATATTTGACAATGGTATGGTGCAAGGCCTCAAAATCGACAAGTCCATGATAATGGAAGATAAGTTCTTGACGAGGTGCAAAAATATTATGCATGGCCATGTATTGTTTTAGAAAGAACGATATTTATAAACTTTTTGCTTGAAAACACGAACATTTATAAACCACTACGAAATCCCCTCTAAAACCGTTCAGGCTGAACATTTAGGTGAACGGAAAACCGATGAGTGATGAGAACCGCAAGGTTTGAGGGAGGTACAAATTCTCTCTTGTACTCCGCTTTTTAAACGTTACACGGTTATAGAGCATGGTTAAACCGTAATGATATAAGGAGGAAGAACAATGGCAGTCGTTGATGCAAACAAAGAAGTTGCTGAAAGAATTTTCGAGATCATTGAGACCGTAAAAGCGACAGGAAAATTAAAAAAAGGCACGAATGAGATTACCAAGGCAATAGAACGAGGAACAGCGAAACTGGTTGTTGTTGCAAAGGATGTTGATCCTCCGGAGATTGTCATGCACCTTCCCCTTCTCTGTGAAGAGAAAGGTGTTCCTTGCGTTCGTGTCACTAAAAAGGACGAGCTGGGAGCTGCAGCTGGACTTGAAGTTGGAACGGCCAGTGTAGCGGTCATTGAGGAAGGCGAAGCAAAAGCGCTTCTCAGGGATTTTACAAAATCCTCGGCAGGAAAAAGTGACGAGGAGAATGCGTGATTACCATGGCTGAAAAAGGAGAAAAAGTGGTAAAAAAGCCCCAACGAGAACAGGCCCAAGCAGAGGAACAAATCAAGGGAAAGGTGGTTTTCTCTCCTGCTGTTCCAGCCTCTGTTGAAGAGATTATTGGAAGAACAGGATCACGGGGAGAGGCTATTCAAGTTCGTTGTAAAGTTCTTGAAGGGATGGATGCAAATAAGATACTCCGAAGAAATGTCAAGGGCCCTATTCAGAAAGGCGATATCCTTATGTTACGGGAAACTGAAATTGAGGCCAGACAATTAACCAAAGGCGGTCGAGGAATGAGTTAATTCCTGCCAAACAAAAAGGTTGACAACAATGGCAAAATGTAGTTTTTGTGGCACGCTTGTCGAGCCAGGCACAGGTATCATGTATGTTAAAAAGGACGGTAAAATCTTGTACTTTTGTAAACGAAAGTGCGAGAAAAATATGCTGATTTTAGGGAGAAAAGAACGGTTAACGCAGTGGACAGCAGCATTCCGAAAGGAAAAAGAGGTAAAAAAAGAGGGAAAACAATGATCCAACGAACATTAGTACTCTTGAAGCCCGATGCCGTTGAACGTGGGCTAACAGGCGAGATCCTTACTCGCTTTGAAAAAGTTGGTTTAAAAACCGTTGGCATGAAGATGGTTTGGATTGATCGATCATTCTCGAAACAGCATTATAGCGAACATGTCGAAAAGAAATTCTATCCTGGACTTGAGGCATACATTACCTCTGGACCAGTCATCGCTATGGTTCTCGAAGGAGTAGAAGTCGTTGATGTTGTCCGAAAGATAGTTGGCGAAACCGAACCAAAGAAATCCCTTCCAGGAACTATTCGGGGAGATTACGCACACCATTCCTACGCATACAGTGATCAAAAAGGAATATCCATCAAGAACCTCGTGCATGCATCAGGCAGTTTACGAGAGGCAAAGAAAGAAGTTGCCCTATGGTTTACCGATAAAGAATTGCATAGCTATAAAACGGTTCACGAAGTTCATGTACAGTAATTGCGGGGATAGAGGAGGAATCACCAATGGCAGAAAAGATGGTGGAAAAGGTCGTACGGTTGATGGACAAAAGAGATCACATTAGAAATATCGGTGTTTGTGCTCATATTGATCATGGAAAAACAACCTTTTCTGACAACCTGCTTGCAGGAGCCGGTATGATTTCTGAAGAACTGGCTGGAAAGCAGCTTGCCCTTGATTTCCGTGAAGATGAACAGGCTCGTGGCATTACCATTGATGCCGCAAACGTCTCCATGGTTCATACCTTTGACACTGAGGAATATCTTATCAATCTCATTGATACCCCCGGCCATGTTGATTTTGGCGGTGATGTTACTCGGGCAATGAGAGCAGTGGATGGTGCTATCGTGCTTTGCGATGCGGTTGAAGGTATCATGCCTCAGACAGAAACCGTCATGCGGCAAGCACTGAAGGAATTAGTAAAACCCGTTCTTTTTATCAATAAAGTTGATAGACTCATCAAGGAGTTGCAATTAACCCCCGAACAAATGCAGGATCGTTTTGTTAATATTATCAACAATGTTAATCTCTTAATAAGGAAGATTGCTCCTGAAGAGTACAAAGAAAAATGGCAGGTTAATGTCCAAGAAGGAAGTGTTTCTTTTGGTTCAGCATTCCATAATTGGGCACTGAACTTTCCGTATATGCGGAAACATAACTTAACCTTCAAAACAGTTATAGAGCACTATCAGGCAGAGACTCAAAAAGAACTCGCAAAAATTGCTCCTTTACACATTGTTGTCCTTAATATGGTTATCAAGCACCATCCGAATCCGATGGAAGCGCAAAAATATCGTATCCCAAGAATTTGGCATGGCGATGTTGCATCAGCCATTGGTCGGGGGCTTCTTGCCTGTGATCCAAATGCTCCTGTTGCCTTTATCTGTACCAAAATAGTTATCGATAAACACGCAGGAGAGGTTGCCGCTGGTCGTTTGTTTTCAGGAACGATTCGTCAAGGGCAGAATGTCTATATGAATGGGATGAAACAAACCGTGCGTGTTCAACAGGTCTCAGTCTACAACGGTGCAAAGCGTGAGATGGTAGACAAGGCACCATCAGGAAATATCGTTGGTATTGTTGGGCTTAGAAATGTGTATTCAGGTGAAACCATCTCTGAAGAACTCATCGAGCCTTTTGAGGCTATTAAGCACCTCTTTGAGCCTGTTGTTACCAAGGCGATTGAAGCAAAACGGCCATCAGATCTTCCCAAACTCATTGAAGTGCTCCGACAGGTCAATAAGGAAGATCCAACCATTGAGGTCGATATCAATGAAGAAACAGGAGAGCATCTCATGCATGGTATGGGAGAGCTCCATCTTGAGGTTATTGAAAACAGAATTATTAATGACAAGGGTGTTGAGGTTCAGACTGGTGCTCCTATTGTAGTGTATCGGGAAACTGTTACCAAAGCAACGCCGGGTGTTGTCGAGGGGAAATCTCCCAATAAGCATAACAAATTCTACTTTATGGTCGAGCCTTTAGATCCAAAAATTGCAGCTGCCATCAAAACAAATGAACTTCCAGAGATGCGTATCAAGAAAAAAGATATGGTGCTCAGAGATAAATTAGTAGCACTGGGTATGGATTCCAAGACAGCGCTTCGTGTCAAAGACTTTTATCGGGGAAACATGTTCTTAGACATGACCAGAGGAGAAGTACACATCGGAGAAATTATGGAGATGGTACTTGACATGTTTGAGGATGTTATGCGTGCTGGTCCACTTGCACGAGAACCTTGTGTCAATCTCTTGGTTAAATTTGATGATGTAAAGCTTCACGAAGATGCTATCCATCGTGGTCCGGCGCAGGTATATCCTGCAGTTCGTGATGGCATTCGAGGAGCTATCCGTGAATCTGGCCCGGTTATGTTTGAACCGTATCAGACATTGCAATTTGAGGCTCCTATGGTGTACATGGGAGAGATTTCAAAACTCATCAGTAATAAGCGAGGGCAATTGTTGGATATGACCCAAGAGATGGATCATGTTACAATTATTGCAAAGATGCCTGTTGCCGAGATGTTTGGTATGACCTCTGATTTGCGATCAGCAACAGAGGGAAGAGGTCATCATTTCCTTGTTGACCAGACGTTTGAACGCTTGCCTTATGAGCTCCAAGAGCGGATTATTAAACAGATCCGTGAACGAAAAGGCCTCAGTGATGCGCAGTAAGCGTAACCATATACGAGGAACAACAAGCAAAAGATTTATAAATATGAACAGAACACCACAAAACAAGTTAAGGAGGTAAAGAAGATGGCACAAAAAGAACACATGAACCTTGTGTTTGTCGGACATGTCGATCATGGAAAATCAACAACTGTAGGACGATTGCTCTACGATTCAGGAAATATTGATGAACAATCCATGCGTAAGCTGAAAGAAAAGGCTGAGGAGCTAGGAAAAGGCGGTTTTGAATTTGCCTTTGTCATGGATAACCTTAAGGAAGAGCGAGAGCGTGGTGTCACTATTGACTTAGCTCACCGGCGATTTGAAACCGACAAATATTACTTTACGATCATTGATGCACCTGGTCACAAGGATTTCGTCAAGAATATGATTACCGGAGCTTCACAGGCAGATGCCGGTGTTCTTGTTGTTGCGGTAACTGACGGAGTCATGGCTCAGACAAAAGAACACGTTTTCTTATCAAAAACCTTGGGAGTTGGACAACTCATCGTTGCGGTAAATAAGATGGATATGGTTAATTATGATGAGGCAAAGTTCAACAAAGTAAAGGAAGAAGTCAGCAAATTATTGAAGACGGTTGGGTATAAACCGGATCAAATCCCCTTTTTACCTCTTGCATCTTTGCATGGGGAGAATGTATTCAAAAAAACAACCAAGATGGGATGGTACAGTGGTCCAACGCTTTTCGAAGCAATGAACCAGCTCAAAATGCCAGAGAAGCCAGTAAAGCTTCCTCTCAGATTGCCTATCCAAGATGTGTACAATATTACCGGAATTGGTGTTGTTCCCGTCGGAAGAGTCGAAACCGGTGTTATGAAAGTAGGTGACAAAGTCATTGTTGTACCTGCACGTGAAGGAAAGGGTATTACCGGAGAGATTAAGACCATTGAAATGCACCATGAACAGCTTCAGCAAGCCCTTCCTGGCGACAACATTGGTTTTAACGTGAGAGGTATTGGGAAAAAGGATATTGCTCGTGGTGATGTGCTTGGGCATACTGATAATGTGCCAACCGTTGCAAAAGAATTTACCGCACAGCTCGTTGTCCTCAATCACCCAACCGTTGTTACCGTAGGCTACACCCCTGTCTTCCATATTCACACGGCACAGGTTGCCTGTCAAATTACGGCGATTGAGAAGCAGCTCAATCCAGCAACTGGTGAAGTAGTCAAAGAGAATCCAGACTTCATCAAGAATGGTGATGCAGCAATTGTTAAGATTAAACCAGTTCAACCACTGGTCATTGAAAAGCAGAAAGAAATTCCACAACTAGCCAGATTTGCTGTCCGTGACTCTGGTTCAACTGTTGCAGCTGGTATGTGTATTGATCTCGTAAAGGCCACGTAAGTGGTCTTTACCCTGAGCGATTGATTAAGGTCGCGCATGGTGAACATGGTTTATCATGGGATGTAAAACAAAATGCAGAAAGCAAGAATAAAGTTGGCAAGCGTTGACATTGCAAAGATCAACGATGTATGTAATTACATTAAAGACATCTCACAAAAAACCGGTGTCGAGATGCGAGGCCCTATTCCCCTACCAACCAAACGGTTAAAGGTAACCACACGAAAGAGTCCAGATGGTGAAGGTAAGGCAACCTGGGAACGATATGAGATGCGGGTTCACAAGCGCCTTATTGATCTTGGGATTGATGAACGAGCCCTCAGACTCGTTATGCGAGTTCCTATCCCTGAAGGATTAAATATCGAGATCGAAATGATTGATGTGTAAACTGGTTCTTTGTTTTGAACGTGTTCTTATTTATATTTTCTTTTCTCTTAAGCCGGAAACAACATCACTGGCTTCGGACGCTCTCACGTTGTTCGAGCTATTCGGCACCCCATAAGGGTCCCGCCTCATCCTCGCCATTGTAGTTTCTCTTGTCATCAGTGCCTTCATAAACTATTTAAATGCTTAGTTCTTTACGTTCTCATGCTTAAAGCGATTAAGGTGAATCCAAGAAAAACAAAAAATTTTCATTCTAGTTTTTTGGCTAGCTTATTTGTTGCAATAATCTTAGGGGGATATTTTTCTCTGCTATTGGATCAAAACAGTTTACCCAAATGGACATCATGCGTTACTGAGTGGATCACTTGGACAATATTGCTTATCATCTTTATGGTGTTAGCTTACAAATGTGGCACGAAATTATGTTTTGATATGAAAAGTAAGCAAAATTTTTTTGATAATTTCGTTGTGAGTATACTCGTTATGATACTTGGTACTTTACTTATATTATATCATGCTTTACTAAAAAATTGGCTTTTCGCGTTGGTAGCTACTGCTGTAATAGTTGGAACTTTTTTTCTTAGTAATTGGGTCAGTATTAAATTTCGGCCTCGATAATGACTTCTTACTTTAGCTGTTTCAGCTGCTGAAATGGAAAACTTCATTCCACTCTGAAGTAACGGAAATAAATAGCTACTGTGGAATAAAAACATTTAAATAGAAGTTCTCCTTTAGCATCTAAATGGCAGAAAGAAACATAGGAACATTACTTCTTGTTGCTTTAATGATTGTTGCGTTGATCATCGAGCTTGTCAAATTACGGAATATGCCCTTTATCCAGCTGCTCTTTGTTGTTATTCTTATCCTGCTCGGATTACTAACGCTCTTTGGACTTCCCAGTGGAAGTACCTGGGCAGTGCAGCTTGCAGCACTCTTCTTTACCCTGCAACTCCTCAATGTTGTTGTGCTCTATGTGAAATTTTCTGCATATCCTCTAGGCTTGGCATTGCTCATGCTCCTGAGCATTGCAGGATTCTTAATGGCAGTTGGTCAAATACATTCTGCTCCTGAACGCCCGGTAGTTCGACAACAGAAATTGCCACAATACCTTCAACAGCAATCATACCATACTGAAATAACAAAGCCAGAGGTCGTTGTTGCAGAGAAACCAACGAAGAGAGCATCACAGCGAACAAAAAGAAAACCTGGACGACCACGAAAGACAGCAAAGAGATAATGATGTCTGGTTTTGCTTTTTCTTATAATACCTTTTTCTTCGATAGCATTAATAAGGAAGTCATACGTCTGAAAATCCAAAAGACTTAAAAGGAAGTTCGTTTTGAAATCTGAAAAGTAAGAAACAGAGATACAGGGATGATATTCATGCTCTTGACAGAGACAAACAAGAATCAAAAGGTACGTGTTGCAGCGATCCATGATCCAAGTTTACGGCTTCGACTTCTGCAGTTTGGCATCCAAGAGGGAGACACCGTTCATATTCTTGAAAAGATAACTCATGGCCCAATGGTACTTCATCACCATCTGCAGGAAATAGCACTTGGTAATGAGCACAGTAAACAGATAGAGGTTATGCTTGTTAGTCCATGAGTTGTCATGACGATCATCCTAAGGCTATTAGCGGGAAACTGCTTGTTCTGGTAGGAAATCCCAACGCTGGAAAGTCAGTTATTTTTCATCATCTTACCGGAAAGTATGTTACGGTCTCAAATTATCCAGGAACAACCATCCAGCTTGAGCAAGGAAAGTTTCAAACGTATACAGTTATCGACACACCAGGCGTTTATGGTGTCTCTTCATTTACGCATGAAGAACAGATTACGCATGATATCATCTTTCAGGCAACGAAAATCGTTAATGTTGTTCATGCCTTACATCTTGAACGCGACCTGTTTTTAACACTCCAACTTCTCGAGACAGGACTTCCTCTCGTTGTTGTTCTGAATTTTATGGATGAAGCGCGAAAGCAAGGACAAGTCATTAATGTTGATCTGCTCGCTAAACGCCTTGGAGTCGATGTTATCCCAACCACTGCTCCTACTGGAGAAGGTATTCCGCTTCTTCTTGGCAAGCTTCAGCAAAAAAAACAGCAGGAAAATAGCAGAGCTGTTCAACGTACAAAGCTACGAGAACATGAGCAAGAGATAATCTATCGTGAACGACGAAAAAAGGTAAACGAGCTTGTTGCCGAGGTCGTCAAGGTAAAACAGACAAAAAAAACAATAAAACAACGTCTAGCTGAAATGATGATTCATCCATTTGGTGGTATCCTTGTGCTCATCGTTGTTCTTTTTCTTGCCTATGAACTTATTGGTGTTTTTGTCGCTCAGACGGTTGTTGGCATAACCGAAGGTACAATCATGAACGGCTATTATGTTCCTTTCATAACGAGGGTAGTGTCTTTTTTTTCATTGCCTGAATGGTTACGGACATTGCTTGTCGGAGAGTTTGGTGTGCTCACCATGACCATAACGTATGTTCTAGGGTTATTACTTCCCCTTGTTGCGGGATTTTACTTGTTCCTTTCATTTATTGAAGATTCAGGATACCTTCCTCGATTGGCATTCCTGATTGACAAATGGTTAACACGAGTCGGTCTTAATGGTAAGGCTGTTGTACCTCTTATCCTTGGCTTTGGCTGTGTCACCATGGCAACAATTACAACAAGAATGCTCGATACCAAACGTGAAAAAACCATTGCGTCCACGTTACTTAATTTTGCTATTCCTTGCTCTGCACAACTCGCAGTTATTACTGCACTTATTGTCGTGGCTGGCTGGAAAGTTGCCCTGCTTTATGTCTTTATTATCTTTATGCTGTTTACCCTTTTAGGGACATTCCTCCATGCTATGCTTCCTGGCGAATCTTCCTCCTTACTCTTGAGCCTTCCTGCACTCCAACTTCCACGGGCTAAGAACATACTGATCAAAACTGCCTATCGAACGCTCCACTTTTTGTCTGAAGCGGGCATATGGTTCTTCATTGGAGCGTTGCTTATCTCCATACTGCAATTGACCAATGTGCTCGTCCTTATCGAGCATGCTCTTCGTCCTTTAGTTGTCTCCTGGATGGGACTTCCTCCTGAGGCAGCTATCGGTTATATTATGGGCATTGTTCGTAGAGATTTTGGCGCAGCAGGATTTTATCATTTAGAACTTAACGCCCTTCAACTTCTTGTTGCATTGGTTTCCATAACTATTTTTGTTCCTTGCATTGCAGCCATTCTCATTCTTTACAAAGAACGCGGAACAAAAACTGCAACGCTCCTTTGGACAGGAACGATAGTCGTCGCTTTTTTCATTGGTGGCCTTATTTTCCAGATAGGGAGGCTCTTCTATGGGTAGTTTCTGCATAACCTGTGGCTATAAAAGCGAGTCTTGTCTGCCACAACAGTGTCCCCGCTGCAATACCTCCATGCTAGTTGAAAGCTGTGGATCCTGTACAAAATGCACAACCAGGGGTCTTTTTACCGAAAAGATATCTTGGCATGAAGAAACAAAAAAGAAAAAAGAGCAAAAGGTTTAGTCAACATAACCTTTAAATAGTTACTCATTCCCATGTTCCCTCATTATCAGACGAACCATGATAGCTGTTGATTTTCACATGCATTCGAAGTATTCTCTTGATTCATACATGCAGCCCGCAAAAATATTCAAGATCGCAAAACAACGCGGTTTAAGTGGTGTAGCCATTACTGATCACAACACTTTGCCGCGATTCAAACAACCCAAAGACTTCATCGCCATTAAAGGTGAGGAGATCTTTACCCGTTCTGGAGAAGTGATTGGCCTAAATCTCAGTGAAAAAATTCCACCGCTCAAAGGATTCTATGAGACGCTTGATCGCATTAGGGAACAGGGAGGCACTATTCTTATCCCTCACCCAAATCTACAGGTATGGTCAAAACGACCTTGGACCTGGCAGTTCAAAGGAGTTCATTTAGAAAAAGTTACCCTCAAAAAAGATATTGTTATCGAGACCCAAAATGCAAGTTTGATGTACACAGGCCCTATTAAAGCATGGGCAAAAAAGCATGGACATCCCATGGCAGGAAATAGTGATGCACACCTTTATACCTTTATTGGAAACACGTATACAAAGCTTCCCTATTGTAGCGATGCAGATGAGGTTCTCAAGAAACTTCGTCTAGGTCATGGCATTCCAACCATTGCTAAACACAGGTACAGCAAGAGTAATCCCCTTCCCCTCGTGAGCGTTGATACTTTGATGGGGCTGGGAGGAGCTACCTTTTATCTCATGGAAAAATTCTGGAAATATTCACCCTTTGGGTATGTCCAACGCAGAGTTCTGTAATAGAAAAATAAGGCAGGAATAAGATTGGTAACCCTCAAGAGACTCATTTGCCAAAACCTTTAAATAATATCCTTTATTTATGTGATTTATAAGAGGATAAAAAGTGATCGCAAATGCATGTGCATATATACCTCACGCCTGACCAAAATCCGCCAATCGAACGTTTTTTGTTCAGGGACGAGGATGGAAGTTTAGAGAGAATTGCAGCAGACGTTGAATTACCTGGGCATTATGGTACATTTAATCCACCAATGGATGGGCATTACATTAGGGATGGCGAGGTTATACGACCGGTTGATAGACTTCGAAATGGTCAAAAAGCGTATCAATTCCCAAGCGAGTATGTTGTCTTTATGAAAGGGTAAGCGATGCCTTTTCCTTTCGTGATTACTTCACTTTCTGAAACCAAAGAAGCCATGCCAGCCACAGTGCTCCGATACTGATAGCAATATCAGCGAGATTAAAAACAGGCCAGATCTTTAGATCAATAAAGTCAATGACATGGCCCCTGACTACTCTGTCGATAAGGTTTCCAGTAGCACCGCCAACGATAAGTGCAGCAGGAAGGTATCCTCGGGAAGGAAGCCTATCAAGGATATAGATTATGCTACCAATGACGATGAGGGAAATCCATGACAACAACACTGTCTGCTGTTGAAATATACTAAAGCCTGCTCCGGTATTGGTGACATAACTTCCAAAACGAACAATAAAGGCTTTTATCACCTGATCAAGAATAAGAACGCCGAGGGTAATCCAAAAAAAGTGGTGATAGGAGACCTTACCAACTTCTTCGCCTTGTTTCACGTTCACCATAACCCATCCGTTCTAGATTTGCTAGTCGCTGATTCATGATGCTTAATTCTGCACGAAGCGCATCCATTTTACTGGAGAGTATCTCTATGTTTTTGCCTATCATTTCAACAGCATGTTGATTTTGAGGTTCTGGCTGAGCATAGGAACGAGATTCTGACAAAGGAGGAGTTGCAAGCGCATAATCTTCTGGACGGACTGCTGGCCTGATTCTTGAGGAGGAAAATGACCCTGCCTCTTGCGGAAATGATGGCTGCTGCGGAAGGGTATCAAAGGTACTTGTTGGATCTGGTTGCTGCTCAGGAAGCGCAAGATTATCAGTAAAATTTTGGCCATCGCTTGGCAGACCAAGATCGGCAAATTCGTCCTTTTTTTTCCAGAAGGCAACTTTATCTAATATTCCCATGTCGTCCTCTTTTTTTGCATTTAAAATATTTGATCTATTTAAATCTATTGGATAACTCTTGCATGATTGCTCGTGCAGTAGGCTGTTTGTTGTGTAAAGCCTTTCCCCAGGCAACCAGCAATGCATGGTACTCATTAAACAATGCCTCATCAGCAGGAAGGGTATCCATAAACATGCGTTGGATAGATTCGTACGAAGCTCTCCCTGAAACAAGGCCCAATGCTGTAAGCAGAGTATGCGTATAAGCATCAACGACAAAAATAGGCTTATGGAGAGCGTAGAGAAGAATACAGTCCGCAGTTTCTGGTCCTATCCCCTGAATCTCGAGAAGATGTTTTCTTGCTGTTAGCGTATCCATTGCCATCAGTTGCTTGAGTGGTGTTGACGTGAGAAAATGAACAACATTTTTGAGTTTTTTGGCTTTTTGGTTATAATAGCCAGAGGGTCGGATATATTGGGCAAGCTCCTCACCAGTTACCTTATCTAACGTACGAAGGGTCAGTAGTTTCTGCTGATAGAGTTGGAGCAGTGCCTTTTCTGCATTCTTCCAGGCAGTATTCTGGGTAAGAATAGCTCCTCCAATAATTTCAATACATTGCTGGTCAGTATGAGGATAGGTGTAACACTGCGGATGATACCCTTGTGCGTTACACCCTTTCCCTCGTTCACAGAGAAGTGGCCACCAACCTTGATAGCCATAGGTCTCAAGAAGACGTTTGTACAGAAAGAAAAGTTGGTCCTGCATCAGCATTATGCACTGATAAGGACAGCATTCACCATGCCACTCTGCCCTGGTCGTGAGGTTACTCTGGCCTTTCCCTGATCAGTCTCAACCACACAACCTCTCGTAATAATATTTCGTCGTACAAAGTGTCTATTTGCAGGGTTCTCGGTTATTGTTTTGATGCTTGCCTGCATATAGGTCTTTGTTTGGGGATTGTAGAGATTAACCTTGTTGGTAGAAAGCAATTTCTGCTTCATATTGCCACCACGGGTACGAATAACTCTTGCATTCGGGTTAGCAAGCTTTGTCAATGTAGGTAAGCTTCCAGACTCATAGAGTCTTTTACCTCGTGCAGCACGCTTGGCGCCACCTGAGGCCTTTGTTCGTGATCGTTGTTGAATAATAACCATTGTAAACCATGGGGGAGCTATGGTATTTAAAAACATTTCTGTTTTGGTAAGGATTCTGAAAAACCTACCTTCTCTTCTCGTCGAAAGCTTTATAAGACACTTCGGTTTTCAGTGGCCCGTGCCCCTGTAGCATAGTAGCTATTGCGCCACCTTGGTAAGGTGGAGGTCGCGAGTGCAACTCTCGTCAGGGGCTTGTTTCTTCTGCAAAAAATGCTTTTAAAAAAGGGTTTTGAGTTCAGAATTCGGGTGTGATTCATATTTACGTTTAAGTAGTAAACTAGTAGAAAATTATATATATAAGAAGTCCATTTCTATTAGTATGAGCTTATATAACACGATCAAAAATTTTGAAAAAGAGACAATTTTAGCGGGAAGCCTTGTTGCTATGTTGACTGGATGTTCTCTACCAACAATTGAACAAAATAAAGACTTAACAGGAGATAACATTACAGATATAATTGTAAGTATTAAATCTGGTGCGCAATCTGGAACTTGGCTATTCATCGGTCAACAAGATGGAAGTTTTGTAAGAGCAACTCGACACTATGGTCCAGATAGTACAATATACTATATGACCGACGATAGAAAAGCTTATTTCTTTGATGGTGAATTTTACAAGCAATCTCTAAAGGAATAGTAAAATCTTTCGGTTTCTATATTTTAACCAGAATTCTGAAGAGTAGAAACACACGAAAACAGCGTAGCACAAAATGAAATTAGCACGAAGCTGCGTGCAAGCGATTAAGCTCAAGATCATTAAAGGTTCCAAGATGGCGGATATCTTCTTTGGTTGCCGTTGCATCGAACTGGTAGAACGTACCAACTTCGTAAGGGAGGGCTTGTTCTTCAGGAATTCGGACGAGTAAATCGCCTATTTTTTGCTCGCCTTCAAGGGTTAAGCGATAGGTGAGCATCCCCTGCTCCTCATCTTTTTGGTTATAAAACCATGGATGGGAGATTTCAGTAAGCCTTCCGCCGACAGAATTCGGTTGCAGCCCTAGAACGATTAAGGAATCACCGTTTTGCTCAAGCATGGTTCCCTGTGTTTCATAGATTATCTTATCCAACTCAGCTGCCAAACGCTCACAAGCAGCGTTATCCAAGGAAAGTGCTTTCTGTCTGTTTGTTTGAGAACATCCAACAATAACGAAAACAGTGACCAGAAGTACGAAGAGTATGACTTGGTGAAGCAACTGTTGTATCTCTCTCATCTGCATAGGCATCCGGTTTTCCTACTCCTATTTCTATTTAAAGGTATCGGAAGCTCTTACGAAGTTTGCTGTCTCATCGTTCACCATTGCAAACAATGCTTACATAGCCGCGAGAATCCTCTCGACAAGAAGCAATATCCTTAGGAAGTGGAACACCAACAATATACCTCTCTGCTTTCCTTTCCAATGTCACTTCAGTATTCGGTCGAGGACGTACATCAAAAATAAGACCTTGTTCTGCGATAATCTCTAACTCAGTCCTTCTGTCTGTTGGTTCTTGCACCGAAAGCTGTACCGGCGGTTCTACTTCAACAACTAATTGGACTGAACTCTTCAGATAATGAATTATACGTTGAGCTTTGGCACGATCAGATAACAATGCTTCGGCTTGTTCTTCAAGTTTATCATAACCACCTAATTGATCAATAGTAGTCACTGTTTGCATTGGATCAAGAATTGCTCTGCGATAATCAGGTGCTTCTATCTCAGTTATAGTGGGAACTGTTCCAACATATCTTCCATCCTGTTCTTTCGTCATCAGATTATAGCTGTCACCAAGAGTAATTTTTACGCCGTTCCCAATATCAACTGTTTTATTCGTTCTCTGCACAAAACCGTATCTTTCGACATAATCTTTTCCATCTCGGGATTCAGCTCTTGCATATAACTCATTAAACCCTGCGATAAAGCCACCTTCAGGCTTATGTAATTCTCTAATAATGTGGCGTAAAACATCACTATGATAAAAACACCCATTTTCATGGTTAATAAAAACAACATCAAGAAGATCACCAGGCAAATCATTCAGATTATCACCAACAACTAGCAATCTTTCAGGAGCATCTTCAATATCTATGCCAGCAGATTGTAAAACAGAGCGATAAAACTTTGATGAAGTTTCAAGATATTTCTCTCCTGCAAATTGCAGTTCAAAAAATGGATGCAAACCAGACATCTGTAATTTTGGAGCTGCCCTTTCTGGTGACCCTGCTGTTACGATATAATGTCTATACCCTTCATGAAATAAATCTGCCAGTAATTCAACAATTCCTGGTTTTAAACCATGAAGGAGATATCCCTGTCCGTATTCTTCATCAATTTCTTTAGGATCAAACCCTTTCATACGAGCGCCCATTCTATCAAAGCATCCTAACGTGTTATCACGATCCCACGCAATAATTCTTGTTGACCTGTTCGTAGTACTTGGATTCATAATGCTAATCAACTCCATCAGAAAGATTCCATAGATAGATGTAACTAGTATACCCTCTGGGGGTTGTACAAGGCGAACCGTGCGTTGGCAAGTTGCTTCATCACATTATCTGGACGAGTTACCCAGCCATGCATGGCAACATGTGCTCCTTTATCGATATGATCCATCTTTCCAAGCGCATAGCCGAGATTAAACCACCCATCATTCAAATAAACATCTTCAGGAAACATTGCACCAACAAAAACATACCGAGATTGAGGCATTTCGCCTCTCGTAAGCAGGTGATCAAAGCGATTTGCAAGATCAGGAAGGGCATATGTTCCTGCAGTAATAATCTGAGACTTGTGTGCACTTCGACTTGAGGAATCTAAAAGTTCACGTACTTCAACTTCATCGAGTTCTCTACTGTCTTTCATACAGATCTGTTTAAAGACAAAATCTGGTTCAGGAGGTTCAACACCAATGCTTCCAGTGAGATAGCTGGGAATTGCTGAATACGAAAAGGGTCTTGGGGTGTCTTTCCGTTCATCAAAAAAAGAATCAATCGTGCCACCGGTTATAAGAAAGACAAGATTATCTAATGATCGCTGAACACGATCACGGATATGAGTTGGGTGGAACATGTGGACACCATTTTCTACTCCCTGTAACTGTCCAATGGCATACCCAATATTGAATCCTGCATCTGATCGATACCATTCAAGAGGCATACGAGAACCAACAACACCAACAACCTTTCCCTCTAGCGGGTTCTCACGTAGATAGGCTACTGTCGTTTCCATATCAGCAATCCCATGCGTTACGAGCACACTTCGATAAGGGCTTTGCACAATAGCATCACGAAGATGGCTCCTATCCTCATCAGTAATCTCACGACTATCTTTAAGACATATCCGAGAATACTCAATACTATCCGATGGAACCTTTACTCTTTTTGTTAAGAAATGAGGGACAATTGAATGCTTTCGAGGAACCAAACTATCAAATTGACCTGTCTCTACCTCAAACCGTTGACTAAGCGTAAAGTCAAGTGTTCCACCAGTGGTAATAACATGTAATCCTTCTTTCAGGGTATCATTCTCTGCATGCACCATTACCATCCCTCAAAGACACCTGTTTCCTTGTTCTTTCGAACAGCATTCCAAGAAAAGCATTGTCCATTCATAGCAACATACACCCCTGGAGGGAGTGATTGGACAAACGCTAAGGCGCTTCCCATATTGAAGAGGCCATCAGAACTTCCAAAGTGGTAGGGGATCATAGCACCGGTCAAAACAATGGTTTTATCCTTTATTCTCTGTGCAATAGCCGCTGCAGTTTCAACCATGGTATCAGTTCCATGGGTGAGGAGAATATAGTTTTCGGACGCTTTTGCGCACTGATCAGCAATAAGAATACGATCTGCTTCAGTCATATGAAGGCTGTCAATCATCATTAATGTTCTGATGGTAACAGGAAGATTACACCTCCCTTTCTTCAAGACCTCAGGAAGATGTGTATCTCTAAAAAAGAGTTCTCCATTGAGTTCATTGTACTCCTTGTCAAAGGTTCCTCCAGTGACAAAGATCCTGATGGATTGGTTGTTTGGTTTCATGTTATCGAGAGTGTGTAAGAACGCTCATAGTCACCGTTAAGTGAAGAAAGCTAAACCACTATAAATAATTGATTCGTGGTAAATACCACGAAAAGTTTAAATAGTAGCTTTTATTTTGTTCTTCTATGCATGAGAAAACATTGATGGAGATTGGATTAAGCCTCAATGAAGCCAGAATCTATGAGGCATTGATTGAGCTCGATGAAGCTTCGGTAAATACACTTTCAGTTAAAACAAAGATCAACCGAAGTAATGTCTATGATGCTATGGAACGGTTGTGTGAAAAGGGCCTTGCGACCCAGGTATTCATCAAACACCAGAAATGCTACAAAGGAATTCATCCACGACGGCTCATTGAACTATTGAAAGAGAAACAAGAGGAGGTTGAAACTATCCTTCCCCAACTCGTACAGAAATTTGAAACCAATAATCAGGAAGAAGAGGCATATTTCTACCGGGGTGTTGAGGCCTATAAGAACTACATGTTTGATATTTTAAAGGAGAAAAAGCCCTATTATTGTATCGGCGCAAAGGGTATGTGGTTTGATCCACGGCTGAAGTACTTTCGCCTAACGTTTGATCGTGAGCGAGAAAAGGCAAAGATATCCTATCACCACATCTTTGATGAGGGGATGCAGCAGAGCATTAAAGATCCACTGAAATTCAAGGACAATGTGTTCAAGTTTCTTCCTGAGGAGTACTGTAGCAAGCTGACCTTGGAATTCTTTGGAGATTACGTCGTTATCTATTCAGGAGAAGAGTTTGGCAAGCTGAAAGAAGAACCAACCGTGTTTGTCATCAAAAGCAAGGACATTGCAGAAGGATTTAGAAAAATCTATCAGTTCATGTGGGATCATTTGGAATAAGCAAGAGCAATGAAAAAGGTCAAAAGAGTGCTTAGGTCAGTTTTTGCGTGGGTAAGGCTGTTACCTGACGTATCGGATCAGGCACATAGGGTACAAAATACGCAGTAATAGTAACACCTAATGTTCTGACAGCTGTTTGCGCTCCTCCACGAATGCCACATTCAACAGGATCTCCTCTTCGATTGCTTTGCGTTATATCACGCAAATACACAACGGTTTGTATGCCTTTACGTGCGTACCATTCATTGTGGATGCCTGACACAAGGTGACAATTCGGAGCGCCGCTTGCATAATACAGTGGTCGTTTTAGCGCATCATCTCCTGTTCCCTCTAATGAAAAGATACCCTCTGGCTCTTCCACAAGATCAGTCATGAAGGTAGATTTGCCATTCCGATGACGAGCAAGTCGTTGCCTGCCATTGTGCATGTAATGCCCCTCAAAGCTGCATAACACATCATCTTGAGGATTGATTCCTGCTTGATCCAAAAAGACTCTGTAGGTTTCATCAATAATATGATGTGATCCTGTTTGCTTGCGTTGTTCTTGAAGTGTATCAAATACTTTTCTGGCTTCTGGAAGCCCTAATTTATTAATGGCATAGGTTTCATTAACCAGAATACCGAGTCGGACATCATGTCCCCTATCCTTCAAATAATAAAAGAGAGCGATACCTTCTAAGAAGATCATGCGATCTGCATTCGTTGGAGTGAATTTTGGTGAGTCAATATGACCACAATCAATAACCAGAGGACCTTCTGTTGTCGTGAGTTCATCTGCAAGCTCCTGAAGTATAGAACTCATCATAAACCGTTGATATGCATTTTGTCTCGAAAAATCAGGACGTGCAAAGACTCGTGCAGCATCTTCTCGAATAGCATGTGCAGCTTGAGGAGTTCGAAGTCCATGCATAGCTGATGCCTGATCCACAATTCGCTGTAACCCGTAGCGAACGGTAAACGCTTGTGAAGGTAAAGCACCAAGTTCAACAGCGCCTCTTGCTTTAAGCATATCCATCTTTCTTCTATATCCTGCTTCATGTCCCTCTCGTAGAAATAAAAGAGGAACATGAGTTCGATCCGCTTCTTCAAAGAGTCTCAGAGGAATACCCTCAACAGGTTCAGAAGTACCCGTATCTCCAAGAGGTAAAAGCCCTTGACTCTCAACTAAGACAGCTGACGAGCTTCGAACGGCATTCTCAAGCAATTCGTGAGATAACCGTTGATCTAAGGGTAAGATCACTGTACTTAACAGGGGAGTATCAACAAGGGTATCAAGCATTATCCTCACCTTTTTCCAAGAAATGGACTACTGCACATTCTATGAGATGACTCTTACTTCGATACTTGACACTACGCATTCTTTCTCTTATCTTTACGTGGGTTTCCTCATCTAAGGTCACACAGATTTGATGCCTCATGGACAGTGTAATATATCCATGATTTATAAATGTTTCGTTACTATTCAGTAACAATAAGGTGTTCGTAGAATCTGTTATTCTGTCAAAGAGATTAAAATCGCTAAGATTTATATAACATAGCCTGATTTCTCAAATATTATGACGCCAGAAGAAGTTATTCTCCGTTTTTATCAATCTCATCTTAATATTGGGACTTTACCCCTAGAACAGGTACGAGATCCAAATGCGATAAGCAATGCTGACTATGTTGTTATACGAGCACCAATGGGAGGCATATTTGAAGCAATTATCCCCTTTACGGTAAGCGAACGTGATGGTGGCGTATTGGTCCGTCAAGGATGGTATGCGAGAGGAGAATACCAAGAAGCGCCAACAAACCGGACAGGAAGCATTCGATACTTTGTACAGGGCAGGTTTCCCAATGAGATTCACCGAAGTCCTCTACCAATAACTGATCGACAGTGCAGACAAGGATTAGTGTACAAGATTACCGAACAACAAAGCTTTCCTACCTCTCCCTTATAGCTGAGACGTCAAGAAATCTTTTCCAGACATACGCTCTTACTCAGGAGTAGGAGGATCACAACCTCGGAATTCTGCAAAAGCTTCATAATATAAGCCTGCCACTTCTAGTATGTCCATTACGACATTAGAAGGAGAGCAATAACCTTCCTGCCGGTCACTAAGATCTCTCAAAGCAGTATCTCCATAGGCTCTAAGCATCCATAAACCAGGGTTATCAGGACCAGGACCTTGACCACTGTATCCACCAAAGGTGTCAATAACATGGGCATAATCTGACGGTTCAAATCCCCCATCAGCGTCTCCATAAATCCGATCACAAACTTCATTAAAGCCTTGGCCTAAAATCAAGGCACTAACAGCAATATCAAACGGCTTAGCACTTTCCCTATCACTCCACGTATCCATAAGTATATCTAAAGTATACAAAAACGTTTCCTGCGCAAACGCTGTTCTTTGTGCTACTTCATATGGATTATTTGCATTTTCAATAGCAGCTCCTGAAACAAGACCATAGGCTATCATACCAGCAGGAGAAAGGTTATCAGCAGATAGCAGATCCTCAGCAGGAGTAATACGATCTCCAGTAAGATATCCGCCTGGTTCAGTTACATTAACAGAATCAACTTGCCCAATCCCTTGAGTGCTCCGGAGGTATCCATTACTCGGGAGATATCCCTCTTTCGCCAAGTATGTCTCTATCTCAGCATCAGGGGTAAGATCTCTTATATGATATCCGGGTTCAGCTATATTACCGGAGTTAGTTTGTTCAATTCCATCAGAAGTAACGACGTATACTCCTGGTCCTAAGGTTATTGATTGGGGAGCATGAGTTCGGACATGTCCTGCACAGCCTGTAGTAAGAAGAGTTACAGCAAGGGTTGCAATGCCAGTTTTGGCTCGTGTATTCAGTAATGATTCAATCATAGTAATTCCTCCAATTTATTTTCGTGGAAAATTTGAGAGTATATAAACCTTTACCAGATAACTACTCTCGGATGAATACGTTTAGAACACATGGATTCCTTCTAAACAAGAGCGGATGAGGTATTTTGCATTGCGGACTTTTGCAATAAGCGTTTCATCCTGTGAGGCACGATCAATCTGCTCTAATTTATCAAGAAGTTGCATGAATAACCGTATGATATCGCCCTCGGGCATGGTCGTGTTCTGGAGAAGTTCAATAAATTTTTTGTGTTCATAGCAGGGCTGGATCAAAGCGGTGAGCTGTTCCATTTGATGCCACCATTTTCCTTTCTTAAGATACGGATGATGGGAGAGGTGCTGCTGTAATGTCGTAATTTTTCTTGAAGGAACTGTATGAAAGAATCGTGTATCACGTTTCGGTTCATACACAAGACATGCAAGCAGTAACAGAATGGTGTATTCATCTAAGGAAAAGGATGCTGTTCCAAAGAGCTGGGAAATCTCCAGTTCATTGGAATAAATCTGTATGGTAAACATGCCCAATGCAGTAAGCTCTCCCTCATGAATATATCCCATCTGCATAAGGGTTTTGACAATGCGTGTATACCGTGCTTTAATGGAACGTAAGACAAAGGCATTACGATGTTTTTCTTTGAGCTGTTGATAGGTATAGAGATTCATCATAAGGAGTTGTTCAATCTCTTGAACACTATGACGATGAACCATATTGAGAACCGTATTGTAGGAGAGCTTAAACTGTGAACGTAAGGGTAAGGTATCTGCTGTGGTAAACACCTTTATCCTTCCTAAATCATCGGTTTTCCGATCAACAAGTGCAATGGCATATCCAACACGATCCATACCACGTCGTCCTGCTCGACCCGCAATCTGAAAGAACTCTTTAGAGGTGAGGTAGCGAAAACCCTTTCCAGTATACTTGCGAAGCCCGTCAAAACACACGCTCCGTGCAGGCATATTTACTCCAACAGCAAAGGTTTCTGTAGCAAACAACACCTGGAGCAATCCCTCACCAAAAAGCACCTCAACAATCTCTTTAACATCCGGCAAGAGCCCTGCATGATGAAAACCAATACCCTTACCGAGACACTGTCGAAGGAGCTTTGTTGAGGGTAAGGTGACAACTTCAGGACTAATCTGCTGAAAGAGTTGACCAATGCGTTGATGAAGTTTTGGATGATGAGGAAAGAGTATCTGGCCTGAGGCAAGTTTCTTGGCATACTCTTGGGTCTTTGCACGTGAAAAAACAAAGTAGATGCAGGGCAACTTCTGTTCTTTAGCCAGTGCTCCAACAACTTCAGTAAAGGAAGGCCGTGGAACAAACTGCTTCTGAAATGACTTACGGTGATACGGATTGTAATAGACAGGCACTTTATCCAGCTCTCGCTGCTGATGGATCTTTGCCAAACTCGTTAAGCCGAAGGTAGCATCGTAAAACAACACCTGCAGAGGAACAGGACGATCAGTGTGCTGGATAATAGCAACATCATGTGCTTTGATTTTTTTTACCCATCCTGCGAATTCTTTTGCATTGGGGATAGTTGCAGACAAAAATAAAAACCTAATATGAGGAGGGCTAAAAATAATAGATTCTTCCCAGATATATCCTCGCTCTTCATCACTGATAAAATGAATTTCATCCATGATACAATAAGACACATCCTCAAGAAGCGGATCTTTTGCAATGGCCATGTTGCGATAAATTTCAGTGGTCATAATAAGAACTTGTGCTCTGGGTTGGATAACGATGTCTCCGGTAATCAAGCCAATGGTATCTGAACCATACTGATGTGTAAAATCCTTATACTTCTGATTAGAGAGCGCCTTAATCGGCGCGGTGTAGATAACACGTTTGCCTTCTTTAATGTCCTTGTCAATAATATAATCTGCAATAAGGGTTTTTCCACTTCCCGTAGGAGCTGAAACAAGGACAGAGGCATTTTGCCCAATAGCATGGATTGCTTCTTCCTGAAATGGATCTAGGGTATAGGTTCTGAATTGCATAATCTTCACCTAAGGATTATTCCCACTCAATTGTTCCCGGCGGTTTATTGGTTACATCATAAAAGAGAACATCAAGGGGGTATTGTTGCAACAAGCGTTCTGCAAGAGGCATAAGTATCTTCCAATCCATATGATAAAAGCGCGCGGTCATTGCCTCTCGTGATTCAACAGGTCTAAGCACGACGCATTCTTTTCCTGCAAAGCTTAGAGGAATTAAAACCGTGGGCATCTGCCAGATCTTATCATAGAGACCGTTATCATGGAGATGTTGCATAGTCACTTCGTCAATGTCCTGTAACAGTTTTATACGTTCGTGAGAGAGATCACTTTGTTTAATAGTCGGATGGTCCAGTAATGAGGATGAGCATGACCAATGCACGGTATAAACGACTCGGTTGATTTCTGGTACGCTATTCGTCATTTGCGTCGAGAGTTGTTCAAGAATATCCCAACCAGGAAATTTACCAACAAGGGCAACCGGATGTTTATAGGAGCGTGCATCTCCCTGGATTCCTACTGAACGAAGAGGCAATATAACTGCTTTAAGTCCAAAAGGCATGCTGAGTTTGTTTATTCGTTGTGTTACCTCTGGTGCATTAACAATAGTATCAGAAGCACGTGCACAGAGGCAGCGAACCGCTAATCCTGGACCTGGGAAAGGATGACGATACACGAGTTTATCCGGCAAACCAAGTTGCAATCCTAACTCTCGTACTTCATCCTTGTAAAGCTCTTTTAACGGCTCAATAACATGCCCTTTTTTGATCATTTCTCTGACAAGTGCAACTCGATTATGATGTGTTTTAATGAGATCTGCCTGTGCCGAGCCCTTTGTTTCAATGGTGTCAGGATAAATAGTCCCTTGACCCAAAAGCCAGTCCTCAACATTCAGATGGAGCTTAGCAAGTTCTTGTTGATAAACAGCAATAAAGGTCTCTCCGATAATAGCACGCTTGTCTTCTGGGTCATAGACGTTACGTAAGCGTTCAAGAAACGTGTGGGAAGCATCAACAACATGAAAATTGGTAAACCCATGCTCGTAAAATGATGCCTTAACCAAGGCGCATTCGTCTTTTCGTAGTAAACCATTATCGATATGGAGACCATAGACATGCGTTGGTTCAAGGGCTTTGTTAAGCAGAGCAAAGCAAACCGTACTATCAATTCCTCCGCTAACGAGCAAAAAGATGTTTTTATTCCCGACCTGTGCACGGATTTCCTGAAGTTTTTCATCAAGAATATGAGCCATATCCCAAGATTTTTTGGCATGACAAATAGCAAAGACAAAATGCGTCAGCATCTGCATGCCATGTTCAGTGTGCGTTACTTCAGGATGAAACTGGAGTCCATACCAGTGATGCTCTAAGTCTCCCATAGCAGCAACAGGACAATCTTCTGTTGACCCAAGAACAGAAAACAGAGGAGGAGCTTTGGTAACTGTATCACCATGATTCATCCAAACCAACGTCGGAGAGGGAACAGAAGCAAAGAGCTTAGATTCTCCAGCAAGAGTAAGTTCTGCTCGGCCATATTCTCTATGCGTTCCTTTCACGACAGTTCCTCCACAAAGTGAAGCCATTAACTGATGACCATAGCAAAGCCCAAGAATAGGAAGATGAAGATCAAAGAGCTTTGGATCACAGCGCGGTGCGTGAGGATCATAGATGCTGGATGGTCCGCCTGAAAAAATAATCCCTCGTACCTTGCCAGCTTCACGTATGTTTTGAGCAGAAGTCTCACAGGGCATAACAATGGCATAGACACCAAGTTGGCGTATGCGCCTGGCAATTAAGTGACAGTACTGGCCACCAAAGTCCAGTACAACAATCATATCTCGCTCCATTCCCTAGGGTGGTATCCGAGCATTAATAAACCTTTTCTTTCGTTAGTACGAAATTCCATCAAAAGCACGACACGCCTGATAGGCATAAGCTAGCTTTGGCTTGCTCGCTGCATAAATCGTAAAGAGTACTGATCCTTGTGCTACCTCATCGCCTTTTTTCTTTTGGAGATATACTCCAGCCTCTTTGTCTAGAGGAGCACCGGCAAGGCGGGCTATCTTTGCAAAGGTACGATTATCAATATGTTTTACCTTTCCATGGCGTGTTGCTCGTACCTGTTTGGTATACCTTCCCAAAGGAATTTTTTCTGGATCAAAGCAGTTTCCTCCCTGTGCTTTGATGATCTCTTTCATCTTTTGCCATGCCATGCCGCTTTCAAGGATCTCTTTTGCAAGCTTATGTCCCTCGCCTTTTTTGGCTTTGCCACCCATTTCCAATAAGATACCTGCCATCATAATTGATTTCTTTTTTAGGTCCTGAGGGGCTCGTTCATGATTCATGAGGATATACAGGACATCCCGTGCTTCGAGTGAAGGACCCAATCCATTACCAATCGGCTGTGAGCCATCAGTAATAATAACCCGAACCGTGATGCCCAGTCGTTCTCCGATAGCAATAAAATCAACCTTGAGATGCTCTGCTCCTTCTCGTGTTGCAATTTTTGCTCCTTTGCCAATAGGAATATCAATCAAAACATGACTACTTGAAACAGATCTTTTTTTGGCCATAATACTCGCCAATAAATTACCCCGAGCATCAATTTCAAGCGGATGTTCAACCTTGATGAGTTTATCATCTGCGGGTGCAAGATTAACAGCACCTCCCCAAATAATACAAGCATTCACTTTCTGGACAATCTTCCTCATTGCAGGAATGGTGAATTCCACTGGAGCAAGTACCTCCATGGTATCAGCCGTTCCTGCGGGGCTAGTAATACAACGTGAACTTGTTTTAGGCATACAGAGCCCTGTTGATGCAACAATAGGAACAACAATCATAGTTGTTCTATTACCGGCAACACCACCAATCGAATGCTTATCAAGAACAGGATATACCGACGTAGTAAAGCGATCACCATTATGAACAATAGCTCTGGTTAAATTCAAGGTTTCTTTTGTGCTAAGCCCATGCGTATAACAGCTACTGATGAAGTAGGTCTGCTCAATATCGCTGAGTTTATTATCAACAATGTCTTTGACAATAGCATTAAGCTCATAATAACTCAAGTGATACCCATTGAGCTTCTTCTTGATATACTGGATTGAACGAGGCTTTGCTTCTAAGTGAATCTTTACGAGTTGGTCATCTCGTGCATGCAAAATCTCAAGGAGTTCCTCAAAAAGGCCAAGACGACCAGGCTGAATAAGCTTACTTGATTCTGCAATGTCGATGATAGCAATGGCCTCATGTTTTCCTTTCCTAATTCTCACACGATCCATGGGAAAGAGATCAAGAAAATGAGCATCTTCTTTGTGCATCAAGGCAATAAGTGGTCCTCCGGTGCGAATATCTAAATCAGTTACTCGAAGTTTCATGTTATTTCTCACCTTTCTCGTTGATGCTTAGGATACATCTCTGTGGTAGATATCAATAAATGTTCGCAGGAGTGCTAACAGTAATGGGCCAACAACAATACCAATAAAACCAAACATGGCCAAACCACCAAGGACACCAATAAAAATAATTGCAGGATGAATCTTTGTTCTGTTACCAATAATAATAGGGCGAACAATATTATCAATGGCACTTACCACAAATAATCCATAGAGGAAGAGCCCAATGCCATAAAAGATACTATTCACCTCAGGCGTGAGAATCCCTTGAAGGATCAGAAAGAGACTTGCCGGAAGCCAGATCAGCCAGGTACCCAGGAAAGGAATAAAGGCAAAGAGCGCCATGACCATACCCCATAATAAAGGAGAGGTTATGCCAAAGATAAAGAAACCAAGTCCACCAAGAATCCCTTGGATAAGAGAAGTTATTACATAGCCATAGACAACGGCATACACCACATCATCGATCTGTTTCATAATCTCAAGATGATGTTTCTCTTTCATCGAAAGAGCTCGCTTGAGGTAGCCTACAAGTTTATCGCCATCCTTAAACAGATAATACATCAGAAAGAACATGATAAATACATGGAACATCCGTTTTGGCAAGGTAACAAAAAGAGCGCGAAGTGCAGTAAGGGCCGTCTGGAGCCCTTTTTCAGCGATGTCCTGAATATTTAACACATAGCCAGTTTCTTCCTGTACAAACTGCGCAAAGCTTGAAGAAGATACATTCAGTTGATTCGCGGTACTAACAACAAAATGATAAGAATTCAAGACCTCAGTGAACAGGGAACTGAGTAAAAAAATAACCGGTAACACAATGATAACCAGAATCAGTACACAGGTAAGCAATGATGCAAGCCATTGGTAACGCACCAAGCCTAATAACCTTTTGTAGACGGGATAAAAGGTATAACTCAATATCATTGCTGCTAGAATCGTGCCAAGGTAGGGATGGATAACTAAAAAGACTAGAATAAGCAGCAATATAAAGAGAAGCGTAAAGATAATTTTTTGGTGCCGTAACCGTCGAATAATGAACCACCTCTTTTGAAAAATGCTGAAAATGGGTCCACCCGGATTTGAACCGGGGACATTCACCATTTCAATTGATCCTCTCTTACGAGAGCAACAAACGTCAAGGTGACATCATAGCCGGACTAGATCATGGACCCAGAATGTCTTAGTAGAAATATTTAAATATATAAATCTTTTCGTCAGCAACATGGGTGCCATTCTCTTTAAAAACGGAAGTTGTTGTGTCTGTGGCTATCTTACGTCCACGTTTTGCGATGTTTGTCGAAGATATGTCTGCCCAGAACATGCCAAAGTTGTTCATCCTTCGTATGATCGAACCATGCATTACTGCGAGCATTGTTACAAAACCTCTCCCAAGGTTATGAAAGAGGATGATCGCTGTTTTATTGCTACTGCTGCTTACGGAACAGCACTTGCAGAAGAAATCAACATCTTAAGGGCATTTCGTGATACTCTGCTTCTTCCCTCTGCATTAGGAAGACTTTTTGTCAGTACGTACTCTAGGGTAAGCCCACCTATTGCCAGAGTTATTAGTCGTTTTTGGTTACTCAAATTCCTTGTCCGCATACTGCTTTGGCCAGTAGTCCGTCTCTTACGTTTGTTTGTTAAGTAAACCAGAGGAAAAAATACGAATTTTGCAGGTTCTTGTATCTCACTTCCCACACGACAGCTCTCTCCAAGGAACTTATATAGGAAAGCAAGCTTCAGAGGGATATGACTCAACGGATAATTCTACACCTTGACATGGATTGCTTCTTTGCTGCTATTGAAATACGTGATCATCCTGAATGGAAGGGAAAACCTGTTATTATTGGAGCGGATCCAGAGCATGGAAGAGGAAGAGGAGTAGTAAGTACCTGTTCTATGGAAGCACGAAAGCTCGGCATCAGATCAGCAATGCCCATTAGCAAAGCATATCAGCTCTGTCCACAAGGCGTGTTCTACCAGCCTTGTTTTGATAAGTATACTCGAGTCTCGGGAAGAATTATGGAGATTGTCAAACATTTTTGTCCAGTGATGGAACAGGCAAGTATCGACGAAGCCTATACAGATGCTTGTTTTTGTGGAGAATTTGAAAGTGCACGTCTCCTTGCGCAGCGTATCCAACAGGAAATCCATGAAAAAGAACACTTAACGTGTTCGATAGGTATAGCACCAAATAAACTTCTTGCTAAGATTGCGTCAGATTATCACAAGCCAAATGGTTTAACCATGATAACCTATTCACAAGTTTCTTCTTTCTTACATCCCCTTGAGCTGAGGAAACTTCCCGGAATCGGAGAAAAAACAGAACAGCTCTTACAGAATATAGGGATCTTCACCATAGGAGAACTAGCAAGTATCTCTACGGAAAACCTTAGAAACGTTGTTGGGTTAGCAGCAGCTCATTACCTTTCTGAAGCTGCACAGGGCATTGATAACCGTCCTCTTGTCGATGAATACCTTGCTCGAAGTGTCGGCAGAGAACGAACCTTTCATCAGGATACAAAAATAATAACCCTTTTACAGTACACGCTTGCTCAGCTTGCCAGACAAGTCATTATAGACCTAAGATCAGAAGGTTTTATGCGCTTTAAAAAAGTAATGCTCCGTCTTCGCTATGAAGATTTTGAAACTCATACCAAACAGTACAGCCTCATCGCAGCAAGTGATAGCCATAACGTGCTCTTTCATGTTGCCTGGTATCTGATGAATCCTTTTTTACGAGATAAAAGAAGAATACGGTTGCTGGGAATACGTGTTGGATCTCTCCAATAACTGAAATGCATTGTTTCAATTCATGAACTAACCAGACCTCAATGCAAGGTTGCTGACCCATTTCCTGGTTGACGCTTTTTTTCGAATGAATTCATGATGAAGTCTTCGATGATAACGCCAGCGTGAGATTCTACTCCAGAGAATAACCGTTAAACCTGCACCAACACTTTCCGTAGTACCAACTGCCGCTAGTACCCAACCATTGTACATCAAGCCAGAAATTGCTGCAAGGATACCCATAACAGGTGCTAGCAGAGCTCCAATCAACAACCCAAATCGAGCAGGATTGGTAAAATCTTGGCGTAATGCCTCTTTTATTTTTTCCCAACGAGTATGGGGCTTTAATTTCTTTTCACGGATTAAATTTTCAACGCTGTGATGGTACATACCTATACTAAGAATTGCGGTTGTCAATGATAATGCGACTGCACTTAATCCAAAGATAATACCTGCAATAATAACCTGACCAGAAACAAGAAAGTGTTCAACCTGAAAAACACCGTAAGTTGCTAGAATAAAAACAGGAACAAGAATTTTCAATCGATTGATGAGATATTTCCATGAAAACCCCGATCCCCGTAATGCCATGAGCTCAGCAGACTCTCCCATCACATCATCGGCACTTGCAGCAAATACCTTCCCTAATCCGTGAGTAACCCGCTCAAGGATATGTGCGATAGGTCCAACAATAAGCATTGCCTTGATAATCGTTTGCGCAACCTCAGTACGCTCATGAGCATTATCACTAATGATACGGTAAATAATGTAATCAATGGCAAGAGGATAAATGATGTCGTTCATATGGGTGACAAAATCCTGCTCGGTTTGCGTAATACCCTTATTATCAATGTCAATAAGCACAATTTGTTTGAATTTCGTTTTATAACGCAGGATTGTTTTAAGGTCATGTTCAAGATTTATCCCCTGCTCATTTGCTCGTTCGATATCCGCTTGAATGAAAATTGGCATCTTATCATTTTTGAGAAGATCAGGTAACCAGGTTGTAATGCAGTAATGCTGCGAATAAATACTAATGTGAGAAACCGCCTTCAATAATGAATCAGGGGTTTTCTCAAAGGTTCGTACCCCTATTGCCTTTCCTTCTTGGACTAAGGCAATGAGCTTTTCTCTGTTGTGGGGTGTCTCTTTGAGAATGTATTTGAGCTCATCAGGAAGGTAACGATCATACGGGCGCGTTAGCTCTTCTGCAACAGAAACTACCTTCAATGCATAATTTTCTTCTTCCCGCTTGTGCTTAGGCTGGAAGTAACGATCAATATGATGCTTCAGAGTACGCATAATCCTGGCACACGAATATCTATGCCATTTCGGCAAGAGTTATGAGACAGAGTATATAAATCTGCGTATAGAACAAAAAGAAAGAAAAACCGCCAGCGCCCGGACTTTCCATCACGAATCCCTTCATGATTTTTGAATTTCCCAACCCTGCCAAAGTGATGAGGCGGACTGAGACGTTAGTCGAAGTCCTCCGCTTTTCTATGAAATCTTTGGCAAAGATTTCCGGGATACCCCGAAGGGAACAGGCTCTCAAGGCCTGCGCAATACCAGGTTATGCGACGCTGGCAGTATTTCGAAGAGAATAACGAACTTATATAAATATTTGCAAAATATTCAAGAGAAACCCGACACCCCTCATCACAGATGGTGGGATTGCTCGCTCCCTTCGGCCGCTCGGTCGGGTTTCTAAGAATGAGAGTATTCTGGATGCAGTTACTGCTTCCAAACCACCAGTCAAAGACTGGATGGAATACTCACATTTAAGTCAGATCCTTAACTGAAGATATAAAAAAGAGTTCTTTTTATAAAGGATCATCTATTTTTTCCGGTATATGTGGCAAAAAAAGATCATAGAATGTAAGCCGAGAGTTATTTCCTATACCCTTGATAGAAGTAGTGCTCATGGACTACCTTCTGAGATTGAGGATGCAACATTTGTTACGCGTGAACGTCAAGGAAGCAAAATCACCTTTCATAGTTTACCTTCTCTTGGTCTTCGTGGTGGTATCCTTGATAGCGATGTTCAACCTCATTCAGTAAGACTTGGTATTCAGTTACGAATTGAAACCGTTAGTTATAACATAAATATCCATTTCTACGATGACCATGAAATAGCAGGGCTTAGAGAAGAAGTAAGGGGACATTACAGACCAATTCTCGATAGCAATCTTGAGCGTTGGATGGATATACAGACTGAGGCAGAAAGAGAAGCCGAAGCATGCAAGGAATTATATCAACACCATTGCCGCGAGTGCGTTGATGGAAGAACAGCTGAAAAGGTAGCGACTATCCTCACGGATCATCGTATTTATCCTTTGGATTTGCTCTTTTTGCTTGATAGAGCAAGAAGCATCGAAGAAGGGGAATCAAATATTGTTCAGTGTAAAAATGACCTACTGGCGAAGGTTGCTGAGTATGAACAAAAAGGCTATGTCATTGTGGAAAATTGTCAGCGAGGATATCGAGGTTCAAGCAAATCACAAGAAGTTCATGCAAACGCTCCGCTCAGCGATACAGAGCGAAGGATCGTTTTACCGTTAGCATTATTCACCATTAAAACGCTTCCTGAACTTGAGGAACCTTTCAGAGAAAAAACATACTATCAAGAAAAGTTAGCAAGGCTTTGCCAGGTTCTTGATCGTACTAGCGCTTCCTAACTCCTTTTGGCTTTTTTTGGCGTTTTGGATTTTTAGTTACGGGCTTTTTATCTTCTGCTATTTTATCTTCTGCTACTGGAGGTGATGATACTGTTAGTTCTTTTTCAGACGAGATTGATGGCTCATTCTTGGCACCAATGTTTTCAGTGAACTTACATTTCGGATATCTACTGCAACCATAGAAGCTGCCATAAATCCCTCGGCGAAGAACAACAGATCCATCTTTACACAGTGGACAGGGTTTGGTAGAACCGTTTGCTATAGCTTCCATTTCCTTTTTCGCATGGACATCAGTAATTTTTTTCGAGGGACATTCGGGATTAATACAGATATTTTGAGGCTGCTTACCTTTACGGATAATAGTAATCTCAGGATACTGACACTGAACACAGGCCTGTTTTGAAGGCTTAATAAGACCAAATTGTGGAAGCTTAAAGGTTGCAGTGCATGCCGGGTATGCAGTACATGCAATAAATTTACCGTATTTTCCTGACTTCATGGTAAGTTGGCCCTTTCCACAAACAGGACATGGCCCGAGTTCGTTCATAGCCTTCCGGGTTTCTTGTTCAGCAGTAATTAACCCTTGACCTATCTTCTTTTCTTTTTCTTTAAACTCTTTAAGAGTTTTAGTGAGCACTTCTTTCGCTTCAGCAAGCACGGTAACAGGCTTTTTCTTTCCTTCACGAATCTCTTCCATTTCTCCTTCAAAATGCCTGGTAAGTTCCTCGTCGACCATCATGGGGGTGTATTGACCCATCATGGTAACGGTTGCCATACCGAGATCAGTTGCATGGATGGGATCTTCATAGACATATCCACGTTGAAATAAGGTATCAATAATGCTTGCCCTCGTTGACTTTGTTCCTAGTCCCCTAGCCTCAAGTTCCTTGATAAGTGAAGCCTGCGTATAGCGTTTTGGCGGTTGGGTTTCTTTATCGTGGAGAAAAATCTCTTCTACAGAAACCTGATCCTTCTCTTGGACCGGAGGAAGTTCCTCTTCCTTGAATTTAGCATAGGGACCATAAAGCTCATGCCATCCTTTCACGACGGTTCGTGTTCCTTTGGCTACAAACGGCTCTGCCCTTACTTCCAGCGTAATGGTGTTTGTTTCTCGAAGCGCAGGATCCCCAAAGGTTGCCAAAAAGCGTCGTACAATAAGATCATACACTCTCACTTCATTGCCCTCCATTTCCCCGACAATACCGGTAGGATAGATTGCAGGATGGGCAGGATCTGTTTTCTTTCCATTATTCGGCTGGAGCGTCTTTTTTTGTAAGAGTTTTTCACAATAAGCCTTATACTTATCCTGCTTTCCTACATTGGTGAGAAGATGTTTATACCCAATAGTAGGAGGTAACTGCTGGGAAGATGTTCTCGGATAAGAGATATATCCAGAAGTATACAATTCCTGCGCAATCTCAAGCGTATCTTTTGGTTTGATATGAAGATGACGAAATGCTTCGGTTTGAAGGGTTGTTAAATCAAAGGGAACTGGTGGAGGCTGTTGCATCTGACTCCGCTCAATCTGCACAACCATGCCTTGTTTGCAGTCCTTAATTTTAGTAAAGATACGAGTGGCATCTTCCTTGTTCCAAAACTTATCCTGTTTATGCCACGCCTGCAACATACCATTGTTCACTCTTCCGTGGAGTTCAATCTGCCAATAAGGAACAGGAATAAACGCCTTAATTTCCTTTTCCCGGTCAACAATAATCTTTAACGCCGGTCCCTGCACACGACCAGAACTCAAAACTTTAAAACGTCCACTTTGACGGATAGCTGCTGAAAGTGCTCTGGTCACATTAATGCCATAATACCAGTCCAATTCATGTCGTGTTTCACCTGCATTTGCCTGTCCCCAATTAAGGGTAGGAGATTTATGGTCATAGGCTTCAACGATGTCGGGCTTGGTCAACGTCGAAAACTTCATACGATGAGCATCCTTCTGCTTACAGATAAACCGAAGGATATTCAAGCCAATAACCTCTCCTTCAACATCATAATCACAAGCAATAGTAAACTCACGCGCATCCTTTGCGAGTTTCTTGAGCAGTGTGTAATACTTTTTTGCATACCTCGCGTCTTTACTCATATCAGCAGTTAACTTCCATTCGACATCAAATTGCGGATACGTCCAGGTTGATTTTCCTTTTTGGGCTAATCCATACAGATGACCGACAGCAGCAGCTACCACAATGTCCTTATTGCCACGGGTTATTTCATAATAGGGAACGCCCTGATATACCTTTTTAATCGCTTTCCCATTTGCCAACGCCTCTGCAATTTTTTGAGCAGCTTTTGGTTTTTCGCTGATAATCAATTCATACATAGAAGCCACAAAAACGCTGAATCTTTTATAAATATTTGTGTATCAACCAAGAAATCTGCAAAAATGAAGATACTTCACGAGGAGAAATCAAGACTCATATCTAAGGGCTTTGCCCCTAAGGTTAAGGCAGATCCAATGGAAATATAATCAACCCCACATGCAGCAATCTTTCGAATGTTCTGAAGCGTCACACCACCAGAGACTTCAATCTTCTTTTTTTTCTGAATAAGGGAAACGGCTTGTTTTATTTCAGGAAGAGACATATTGTCGAGCATTATCAGATCAGCTTTTGTCCGCAAGGCTTCCTTTACTTGGTCAAGGTTTGCGACTTCTACTTCAAGAGTATAGGCACGATGATGTTTTCGATGATGGGTTACGACTGCATTTACCGCATCGGTGAGTGAGCCATTGGCTTTGAGGTGATTATCTTTAATGAGAACCATGTCATACAACCCAAAGCGGTGGTT
This sequence comes from Candidatus Woesearchaeota archaeon, assembly GCA_016187565.1. NCBI lineage: Archaea > Nanobdellati > Candidatus Woesearchaeota > Candidatus Woesearchaeota archaeon. The sequence goes on along the minus strand of JACPJR010000003.1, from coordinate 51,359 downwards.
CTTTGCACCGCCGATACAGACAGCATACTTTTCAAGCATGCGTAAACCCGGATGGGTTTTTCTGGTGTCTAAAACCGTAACAGGGTAGTTTTTTACCAGTTCCACAAACGCATGGGTCTGCGTGGCAATACCTGATAAAACCTGGAGAAAATTCATCAGTGTTCTTTCTTTTGTTAAAATAATTGGGGCAGGCCCTTTGAGAGTAACAATGTCCGTTCCCTTTTGAGCAAGATAACCCTCCTTGACATGGAGATGAAATTCAACAGGATCACCACGAAAAATAGTAGAAAGGAGAGGAAGTCCGCACACAACACCAGCTTCATTGAGCAAAATAGTTGCAGCTCTCCTCTCTGAGGTTGTAATAACCGAAGCCGTTGTTACATCACCTGAACCTATATCCTCTTCAAGAGCAAGAGCAATAATCTTCGTAATAAGTCTTTCCTCTAATTCATGATCAGCCATAGGAAACATTGTACTCATATCATTACTCCTTGCCAGACTCATGCTCATATATCCAATGATAATGCACGACTATTTTTGAGTAAAATAACCTTGGGGATAAAATCAGCAAGTGGAACACCAAATGTTACCTTTCCATCAAGCGTGCGAACAGCAACAACCTTTTCGTTCATTTCTTTTTCACCAATGGTAAGCATGAACGGAATTTTCATCAGCTGTGCATCTCTTACTTTTTTAGGAATAGATTGACTTCGCAAATCCATTGCTGACCGTATGCCCTGTTCTCGTAACTTTGCATGTATTTCTTCTGCATACGGATTAAAACGGTCGGCAACGGTCATAATGATCACTTGCGTTGGACTCAACCAGAGAGGCAACTTACCTGCGTACTGCTCAATAAGAATTCCCACAAATCGTTCGAGGCTTCCTAAAAGGGCACGATGCACCATGACTGGACGGTGTTTTTGGCCATCAGCTCCCTCATACGAAATATCAAAACGTTCAGGCATAGAGAAATCAACCTGAATAGTTCCACACTGCCATCGCCGTCCCATACAATCTTTAATATGGAAATCAATCTTTGGTCCGTAAAATGCACCATCGCCAGGGTTGATCTTATAAGCAATTTGCTTTTCCTGAAGTGCCTGGGCAAGTGCAGATTCTGCTTGTTCCCATACTGCATCACTTCCCATTGATTTTTCAGGCCGTGTTGAGAGCTCGATATGGTAATCAGTAAAGCCAAAAGTTTTGTAAATTTCCTGGACTAGGGCAATAACCTCTTTGATCTGGTCTTTCAGCTGCTCAGGCAAACAAAAAATATGCGCATCATCCTGGGTAAAGCTGCGTACACGGAATAACCCATGGAGTACACCAGACAGTTCATGACGATGGACATGGCCTAGTTCAGCATTTTTAATAGGGAATTCACGATACGAATGTATCTTGCTTTTATAGACGAGCAATCCGCCAGGACAGTTCATTGGCTTTACTGCATTTTCGGTTCCCTCAATGGTTGTAAAATACATATTTTCCTTATAATGATCCCAGTGTCCAGAACGAAGCCATAACTCTTTATTCAGAATAATCGGTGTTTTGATCTCATCATAATCATGTCGGGCATGCATTTCTCTCCAATAAGTGATGATTTCATTCCAAATAATCATACCATGAGCGTGCCAGAACGGAAACCCTCTTCCCTCGTCATGAAAGCTAAACAGATCAAGCTGCTCTCCGATCTTCCGATGATCCCGCTTTTCTGCTTCCTGAGCACGTTGGATATAGTCGGCAAGTTGTTTTTTTTCAGGAAAACTAACACCATAAATACGCTGCAAGGCCTGCTTGGTTGCATCACCTCTCCAATAACAACCAGAAACCTTGGTGAGTTTGAACGCTTTAATTCTACCGGTTTCAGGAATATGGGGCCCTCGACAAAGATCCTTGAAATTGCCATGTTGGTAATAGCTAAGCGCTTTTTCTTCCTTTGCAAGCTCTTCAATAATTTCAAGCTTGTAGGGATTGTGTGAAAAAAAATTTTTTGCTTCAGCAATAGAAATTTCTTTGCGTTCAAAAGAAACATTACTGGCAACGATTTTTTGCATTTCTCCTTCAATAGCAGCAAGATCTTCTGGCGTTAATGGTTGCACATCGAAGTCATAATAAAATCCACCTTCAATCGACGGCCCAATGGTCGGTTTTGCATGAGGAAATACTCTCGTTACTGCTTCAGCAAGGACATGAGCAGTGGAATGATGGAATACCTCCTCACCTTCATGGGTATCAGAAGTTATAATTGCAATAGCCGCATCCTGGTGTATACTATAAGATAAATCAACAAGTTTATCGTTTACTGTTCCTGCTAATGCATCTCGTCCCAGACGCTGACCAAGATCAAAGGCAATGTCTTTCAAGGTTATACCTTGAGGGTACTGCTTGCTCTTTCCGTCAGGAAACGTAATCGTAATCATACTCATGGTCTCACCTCAGGTACTGCGTTGGTGGATAATGCTTTTGTTATTGAACTCATGCCATCCATTAAGGGATGAAGTACTGGAGGAAGCAGTATGTTACCATTTTGCTGTTGGTAATTTTCAAGGATTGCAACGATTACTCTTGACGTAGCCAAGGCTGTACTGTTCAGGGTATGCACATACTCTCGGTTTTTGCCATCAGTCCACCGGATGTTTAAACGTCTTGCCTGATAATCAGTACAATTACTACAGGAAATAATTTCACGGTATGTATTCTGAGCAGGCATCCAACATTCAATGTCATATTTCTTTGCGGCAACCGTACCAATATCAGCTGCACACATGTTCATGATCCGAGCATGAAAGCCAAGATCATTGACCAACGCAAGGGCATTATTCAAGAGTTCTTCATGAAATTTCCACGAATCTTCAGGCTTGCAGATAATAATCTGCTCAACCTTATGAAACTGATGAACACGAAAAATGCCTTTCGTGTCTTTTCCATGGCTTCCTGCTTCCTTGCGAAAACAAGGACTGATACCAACAAGCTTTACAGGAAGATCTTTTTCATCAATAACTTCGTCCAGGTATTGGGCCGTTAAGGGATGCTCAGAGGTAGCAATAAGGTAAAGATCATCATTTTCGATTTTGTAGAGTTCATCTTCAAAGAAGGTAAGATCAGTAACGCCAGTGTAGGGCTTTCTGCGCATGAGATAGGGTGGCTGGATAAGCATGTACCCTTTCTTGCGCAGTGCATCGATGGCAAATCGTTGCAAGGCAAGATCAAGAAGAGCAAGGGTATCTTTCAGGAAGTAGAACCGAGCACCAGCAATCTTTGCTGCTCTTTCCAAATCAACTAAGCCAAGTTCTTCAAGGAGATCAACATGACTTTTCAAAGGAAAGGAAAAGGATGGCTTTGTACCAACATAGGCAACAGCTTGATTATCTGCCTCACTTTTTCCGTCGGGTACAGACGCATGGAGGATGTTAGGAAGGCTCATCAGATAGTAATCAAGCTTTTCTTTAAGTTTTGCAGTTTTTGCTTCTTGTGTTTCAATATCCTTAGGAATTTGCTTGACTTCTGCTATTTTTGGTGAGATATCTTTTCCCTGCTTTTTCAGAAGATTAATCTCTTCCGTTACTTTATTACGTCGATGACGAAGTTTCTCCAGTTCTTGTAAGCAGTCTCTCCATTGCCCATCAAGCTGGAGAATGTCATCTATCCATGAGAGCTTACTGGTCATATCCCGCTTTACCAAATCCTTTCGCACAATTTCTGGATGTTCTCTGATAAGCTTAATGTCTAACATTTCAAGAGCAAAAATAGGGGCTATTATAAAAAGGTTTTGCGTGGCTATGGGGGAAGTCGAGGAGGAGAAGAAAATAGCAGGAGATAACCTACTCCTGTGATGATTCAACCAGAATGGTGTATTCCTCTGGTGAAATTCCTTTGGTATTTACTCGAATAGTTGGCCTTAGGTGACGTATTGCTTCATACATCCTTGCGATCCAGTCAAGAACTTCTTTTCTGGCAACCTGTGAAATCAATGGAACCAAATCTGTTGACATTTCAAGAGTATCATAAGGAACCTCTTTTGCTGTATATTTTTCACGTTTCTCTTTCATAAGATCGCGAAATGCTTCAGTTCCAGGCAAGACTTCAATAGGGTTTAACTCTAGATCAGTAATGGTTGGATACTTTTGCACCAGTGCTGTTATTATCTCAAGATTCTTCGATAATGTTTCCGGGCTTTCATTCGGACCGCCAAATACAAAACTCAACCTCATCGGAATCCCATACTGATCAAGCAGATCAATAGCCCGCTTGCTAGACATCATGTCAGTTTCGCGGCTTTCTGAATGGGTGAAATGAATTTTTCCTTTTCTATGGTTCTCAAGAGCTGCATTTTCAACCCCAAGATAAACCGTAGCACGTAATTTCTTGAGGAGAGGCATAACTTCTGGCGTTAATTCGTGGGCATTCGCAAAAAGATGATGGAATTGTGGATTAAACCAATCAGGCATAGCATCGGCAAACGCCGTAAATAGTCGAGGATTACGTAATGCAGAATCTGCAGAATTAAAATAATGGGTAAGTCCAAGATCAAAAGCATCCTTGATTTCATGCCATACTCTTGCAACTCTTGTATCGATTTCATCTTTTGTTTCCGGATTACCCATACCTAAACGTCCACAAAAATAACATCGTTTGTCTGCAATAAAACAATCATTTCCCATCAAGTAAGTAGTCCCTGTATTACCCGTAATGTTATCCAGCAAACCATAATCCACAGCAACATGTAACCAATCTAATCTTGTTACTAGCGGAGAAGGAGGATTTCCACGTATTGTTCCATGGTCTCTAAAGGTAAGCCCAGGAATTTTATCAAGAGGAGTTCCGATAATTATTTCAGGAAGAACACGCTCCGCCAAATAATCAACGCCATAGGTAATATAAGGACGTGCTCTCATCAGATGAGCAGAGTGATATCCCGCAACTTCTGGACCGCCAACAATAACATCGATACCAGTTTCAGCACACTGCTGCGCAAGGTGAAAACCATGAGAGGTGTTTCCCGATAACAACGACAAGCCAACAAGAACTCGATCGTATAATGCATGTAATTCCTGGATTTTTTGCCACATCTGTTCAGGTGGTGTTCTCACAGGATCAAAAACAACAACGTGTGTTTCAGGAGATCGTTGCTTAACTGCTGTGCCAAGAACTAATTGCCCTAAGGGAGTTGTATATGATTCTGATAGTATCCTTGCTAAACTAGATTGCGGTAACACTCCTACATAGGCATCATATCGTTGCATAGTTGAAACACACCCCTCCCTCATTTAAGGATTGCTTTGTACTATAAAAAGATTATTTGTCCAAAAATGGACTACAGGAGTAAGATTTAAATAGTTCGCTATCAACTAGGGGATGATGAGCGAAAAAGAAGAACTAATAAAGATTGGATTAACACAAAGAGAATCAGATGCTTATCTAACACTTTTGCAACTCCAAGAAGCTACCGTTAAAGAAATTTCAGACAAAACAAAAGAATCAAGAACCCATCTGTATGACACCTTGAAAAGCTTGATTGATCGTGGCTTAGTATCCTATGCCATCAAGAATAATATCAAGTACTTTCATGCCGCTCCACCTGATAGATTGCTTGATTATCTCAAAGAAAAAGAAACATCAGTTCTGCGTATCTTACCTCTTCTCAAAGAACTGCACAAACCAAAAATCAAAAAGCCATTAGTTGAAGTCTACGAAGATAAAGAAGGAATGAAAACCATTCTCAATGACATTATCAGAACGAAAAAAGAATGGCTTGCTCTGGGGAGCACTGGAAAAGGGCCTCATGTCCTGCCGTTATTTTTTCTCGAGAGATTTCACAAGGAACGAGTAAAGAACAATATCCGATTAAAAGTCTTGTGCAATCGAACACGAGAAGGCAAACAAAGAGGAAAGGAGTTCCTCAAATATCCGCTTACTGAAGTAAAATATCTGCCGAAGACTCACCAAAGTCCAACAACCGTCTATGTCTATGGGAATAAAGCAGCAATTTTTATGTGGTTGGCAGGAGATAAACCTTTTGCAATTCTCATTGCAAGTCCTGAAATAAGCAATTCCTTTCAATCATATTTTTATCTCCTCTGGAAAACCTCGCAAAAAGCACCATAACTACACTTTTTCGTAGTTATGATTTAAATAGCATTATCTTATCTGAGAGAAACAAAAATGGCGGTGTCGTATGCAATCGTTGTTGCAGTCTCTCTCTCAAAGGACAAAGCGCTTAGGTACAGAAAATGCGTTTGTTGTTCTTGCCGAAGTTAACCAACGCATACGTAGAGGTAAAGACATTATCAATTTCTGTATTGGCCAACCTGATTTTCCAACACCACAGAATATCAAAAAAGCTGCTATCAATGCTATTGAACAAAATAAGAGTAGTTATACTGATGCTGCAGGATTATATGATGTTCGCGTAACACTTGCAAACTATCTCACCAAGAGCAGAGCTATTCCTGTTCATCCAGAGCATGTTGTTATCGCCAATGGCGCAAAACCATTTATTGCCTTTGCTATTCTTGCTACGACTGACTATGGAACTGGTGATGAGGTGATCTATCCGAGTCCAGGATTTCCAATTTATGAATCACAGATTATGGCAAACGGTGCTGTTCCTGTTCCAGTTCCGCTTGTAGAGGAAAATGGATTTGGTTTTGATTTAGATATCTTAAAGCAAAAAGTAAACAGCAAAACAAAACTATTGATCATCAATTCTCCCCACAATCCTACTGGTGGCGTCCTACAAAAAGAAGATCTGGTTGAAATTGCAAAACTAGCCATGCACTACCATTTCTGGATATACAGTGATGAGCCGTACTGCAAATTAACGTACGATGCACCCTTTGTAAGTATTGCCTCACTTTCCGGGATGTATGCCCAAACCATCATTGTTGATGGTGCTTCAAAATCCTATGCGATGACGGGCTGGAGAATGGGATTCGCTGCAAATCCCACACTAGCGCCATACTTTGCAACATGGATGGCAAATACAGAATCATGCGCAAATCACATTGCTCAGTGTGCACTCAAAGAGGCTTTCTCAGGTCCTCAAGAGGAATCTGATGCCATGATGAAGAGTTTCAAAGAACGCCGTAATCTTATGGTAAAAGTGCTCAACATGATTCCCGGAGTTCATTGTCATATGCCTGGAGGAGCTTTCTATGCGTTTCCCAATGTGACTAAGGCATGCTATTCACTTGGGCTTCCCAATGCCGAGGCCTTTCGTACACTACTACTAGAAAATGGCGTTGCTGTTCTTGCAGATATTCATTTTGGACCAAAGAATCCTGGTCAAAAGCAAGAGTATATCCGCTTATCCTATGCAACTGCTCCTGAAAAAATAATCGAAGGATGTCAACGGATAAAGGCGGTAGTTGAAGGAAAAAAGACATGGGAATTATCGACGAAACAGGGAACGAGCATACCTACACCATTGACGCACTAGAACGGGCTGCTCAAGAAATGAGGGGCTATGCACTTATTGCATTGTATTGTGCAAAATCCGGTCATAGTGGCAGTTGCTTATCATGTATGGACATTCTTGCAACATTGTATTGCAGAGTCATGAGACATATGCCTTCTCGCCCATCATGGGATGAACGAGACCGTTTATTTTTTTCAGCAGGCCATAAAGCACCTGCATGGTACACTGGTTTAGGGTATACAGGATACTTTGACATCAAGGAACTTGCAACATTACGCAAGTTCGGGAGCCCTTTTCAGGGTCATCCTGACCGGAAAAAGCTTGTAGGCATTGAACTCTCCTGTGGTTCTTTAGGTCAAGGATTAAGTGTTGCTGTAGGCTCTGCACTGGCAGCGAAATTAGATAAAAAATCATATCGAGTTTTCTGTTTGATGGGAGATGGAGAACAGCAAGAAGGTCAGATCTGGGAAGCAGTTATGGAAGCTGCTCATTACCACCTTGATAACTTGGTAGGCATTGTTGATAAGAACGAATTACAGATTGATGGATTTGTTAAGGATGTTATGAACATCGATCCGCTTGATGAAAAATACCGAGCATTCGGTTGGCATGTTATTTCATGTAATGGTCATGACATGAGCGATCTGCTGCATGCATTCAAAGAGGCCGAGATTACCAAAGGAAAACCAACAGTTATCATTACAAAGACCATCAAAGGAAAGGGCGTAAGCTTTATGGAAAACCAAGTAGGATGGCATGGAAAAGCTCCAAATAAAGAGGAACTGGAACAAGCATTGCAGGAACTTGGTCTAGCTTACCTACCCAAACAAGAGATGATTCACCATGCAGAAACTTTCCAAAACTTAGTGGAAGAGGAGATAAAAAAACAGATGCCACAATTCAGCCGAGACTACTGGTGGAATACACAGGACAGAATGAAAGTAGAAATGAAACCAACTCGCTTGGGGTTTGGTGAAGCACTAAAAGACACAGATGACACCCGCCTTGTTACCTTAGGAGCTGACATTTCTGGCTCAATAAACATCAATATGTTTCAGAAAGAACATCCTGAGCGAAAGGATAGATCTTTGAGTATGGGTATTGCTGAACAATCTGGTACCTGTGTGGCAGCAGGATTGGCAAAAGAAGGAAAGACTCCTCTTTTTGGCACGTATGGTGTCTTTGCTGCCGGAAGAGCGCTTGATCAGCTGCGAACAACCGTCTGCTATGGAGACTTTAATGTCAAGATTGCTGGTGCCCACGGAGGTATTTCAGTAGGACCAGATGGAGCGACACATCAAGCATTGGAAGAGATCTTTCAGATAACAGGATTGCCAAACATGCGGATGCTCATTCCCTGTGATGCCATTGAAGCGAAAAAAGCAACACAAACAATGATAGAATGCATCAATGGCCCATGTTATTTGAGGTATGCACGAGAAGCAACACCCCTTGTTACCAAAGAAACAACACCATACCAGCATGGTCGAGCAACAATTATTCGCTACACCGGCAGAGAAGAAGCACAATTCAGAGAGGCATTTACCCATACATTTGCTGATGAAGCAGCACATTACGAAAACCATATCACTATCGTCAGTTGTGGACCTGAAGTAGCTGAAGCCATGCGTGCTGCATGGATATTAGCTGCAGAGTTTGGTATCACTGCGCAAGTCCTTAATCTCTCAACAGTAAAGCCCCTCGATACTGAAGCTATTATAAAAGTAGCAACTGAAAGTGGAGCTATAGTAAGCGTTGAAGAACATCAAAAAGGTGGTTTAGGAAACCTTGTTGCTGCAGTCATTGCAATGCATGATTTTCCTGAAAAGGTGCTCTTTAGGATGATAGGTATTAATGATACCTTTGGAGAGTCAGGAAATCCCTGGGAACTTATCAAGGCTTTTGGCTTATCTGCCGAACATATCGCTGTAGCAGCAAAAGAACTTATCATGAAAAAACCGCTCACAAAAAACGTCGTTCATAAATGCACATAACCGCAACCTACAGTAACCTAAAATAATCTATAACTCAACAAAACGTGACTCTCCTGTCCGAGGATGCAAGAACGCAACGGTTGGCTTGTCAATATTTCTTGGGTAAAAAGCGCCGGGATTAATGACGCGCGTTTTTTTAACCTTACCATCTCTACGCTTATGATCATGACCATGGAGTACGTAATCATACTGGCCACAACTCATGAGCAAATCAAGGAATACAGGATTCGTACCGTGATAAGCAGCAAACCTTTTCCCTTCATGGGAAAATTCAGCAAAATCCGATTCATAGAACAAACCATTGATCTCTTTTATTCGTTGCGCAATCAGCAGCAAATGGCCGTCGCAGTTTCCATGAATAAAGCGCATCGGTAATCCTTGAAATAAAAGAACACTCGCAGGAGCACAGATATCGCCTAGATGAAGAACAAAATCTGGCTTCTCTGCTTTTATTAATCGTACTGCTTTCTCAATCAACGGCGTATTATCGTGCGTGTCTGCAATGAGAGCAATCATAAAGTACCTCAGCCACCTTCATGGTGTGAAATAAAAAAAGACGGCAAAGTATAAATAGGTTTCTACTGTGAAAATAGTCAAAGAAATAAGCAGAGTATTGAGTTATTTTGAGATAAATTTACTTTCTCTGTCGTTTAATTCATCTGTTCAAGAACACGATTGGTTATTTCAGTAGATGATTGTTTACCCTGAGACCCTCTTCTAAATGTTTCTGCAGTAAATACTTTCGTATCAAAGAGAGATTGAACTGCTCTGTTAATAGACATAACCGAGCTCGATTGACCAAGATGATCAAGCATCAATGCTACGGCAAAAATAGTTCCTAAGGGATTAGCTTCGCCGGGTTTTAAGTCAGGGGCTGTTCCATGAGTAGGTTCAAAAACAGAAAATTGTCTTGGATGAATATTTCCTGATCCCGCCATTCCCCTTGCACCTGTTAATCCTGAAGCAATATCGCTGACGATATCGCCAAATAAATTCGAGGTTACAATGATATCAAATGAACTAGGATTCGTTGCCAATTCAGCACAGGCGTCATCAATGTATTTTGCATTGGTGCGTATGTCACCATATTCCTGCTTAACTCTTTCAAACGTTTCTCGCCATATCAGCCCTATATCACCATTCATAACATTCGCTTTATCTACTAACGTAACTGTTTTTCTTCCATGTTCCCGAGCATATTGAAATGCATAGCGAATAATTCTTTCTGTTCCCCTTCTGCTAGCAATAACTGATCGTACTGCGTACTCCTCAGGTTCTCCTCTATAATGGATTTCTCCTTTGCTAGTATAACAGTCTTCAAGATTTTCTCTGACAACAATGACATCAAGATCTTTTGGAGTAACACGTTTAAGGATACACATCTCCTCATCGTATAATTTGACTGGCCTGAGATTCACATACAAGTCTAAGGTTGGGTGCCATCGCAATCCTCCGATAATTGCACGTTCAACAACACCACGCTGAACACGTGGATCACCAATTGAACCAAAGAGCATAGCATCGTCATTTTGTCGTAGACCTGCAATGAATTCCTCTGGAAGAGTAAGACCTTTGTTATCAGACGCAGCAAGAGGAGATTCTCTATTAGGGACATAGAGTCCAGAACCGTCCTTAACTACATGTTTTTCATCAATAAGGTACTGTGACGACCATGGTGTCTGATGAAGAGTAACTTTAAATCCACTGTTTTCAGCTGCCTTTTCAAGGACTCTGCATCCTTGTTGCACAACTTCAACACCGATTCCATCACCTGGAAGTATGGCAATATTATAGTGTTTTTGCATGATGATGGAGCGATTTTTGCTTTATTTTTAAAGGTTTATCTTTTTTTGTTCTTATCCATCACTAATCACTTTTTCAATAACTTTTAAGCAACACATTTATAAAAAAATCAATTTTTGTGTTTGTTTATCTATGAAGTGGAAAAAGATCTGGAGTAGAGAATATTCTGTACAGTACTGTGAGATGGCACTCCATTCACTTGGAAAAAGGGCAAAGATGCTCGATTATCCCATACGTCATCAATTGATTCTGCCGGCAAATCATAATCAGTGTTGCTATTTTGAGGAAACTGAAGAGCAGGAATTCATGGAGCACATTATTCAGAAATTCTCAGGGGATGAAAAAAAATTTCGTTTGTTTGTGCATGAACTCTACAAGCTTGGTGAGGAATACGTGGCGTATGCACAACGTCTTGGCCAACAAAACCTTGAAGAAATGTCTCTTAAAGGACTTGCACAATGCTACCGGGAATACCAACAACGTGCACTGGACTATTGCTGTGTGCTCTGGCTCGGCTATTTATTAAATGAGTACTGGACAAACTACGGGAATACATTGCTCGGAAATGTTGATAATAGTGTTCGCACAGCGCTCTTTAAACCGCAACAGAAAAGTACCGTAGTTATTATGCAGGAGCAAGCGCAACGGATTGCACAAATCATGAGCGAGAATGAAAAACATGCTGCAGTTGAACGATTTTGGAAAACCTATCAGTGGTTACCGTGCTTAGATCTCCACAACACACCATGGACATTAACACAAGTAGAAGCATACATCAAAGAGGTAAAACCATCCTCTAATACTTTGTCAGAACTTTCTCTTGATGATGCAGTCCAACGTGCCAACCTGAATACAAAAGAACAGGGAATATTCAAGATGATCGCTGAGCTTGCCTACCTCAAAGATAAACGTGATGACTTCAGAAGACAGGGGATATTCTCTATTCAGCCATTCTTCACTGCTCTTGGAAAACGCATGGGTTTATCACTCCAAGAAATAGCATATCTTACTGAGAAAGAAATTCTTGCGGCCTGTGAAGATGCTGTTTCAACCACTCTTCCTGAGAAAACGCTTAGTGCACTTATTGCTCAACGTAAACAAGGATTTTTGATGTACCTTCAGAACAATGAGACCAATACAACCATCTGTGTGACAGAACATATTCCCAAAACACTTGCACAACTCGGTTTCAAAGAAGATGCTATTGACCAAACCATCATCAAAGGAATGGGAGCAACAAAAGGAAAAGCAAAAGGCAAGGTTGCGATTGTAAGAACTGTTGGAGATCTTCGTCATGTTACTCCTGGATCTATTCTCGTTGCTGTAACCACGCATCCTGACTATGTCCCTGCGATGCAGAAAGCAGCTGCGATTGTCACTGATGAAGGTGGACTTCTCTCGCATGCAGCCATTGTCAGCAGAGAGTTGGGATTACCGTGCATCGTTGGTACGGGCAATGCAACGAAAGTCCTGAAGAATGGAAACTTTGTTGTGGTTGATGCTGATACGGGCGTGGTGTGCATTTTATGATTCGGATGTTCAGTTAAACACTTGACTTAACTTGAGAAATAATGGACTGGCCGGGATTTGAACCCGGAGCCTTCCGCAAGCCAAGCGGACGTTCTAGTCTCCCACGTTACGTACCGTTACGGTATCGTGTCCGGATTGAACTACCAGCCCCTAAGTCGTGGGTACATCATACCCTTTATATATTTGTTGGCTCAGATCTTTTTCCGCAAGAAATGTTTATATAGACAAGCACCTCCTAGATAATCAAACACGATAACGGATGTGATACTATGACTGAATCTATTATTATACGAAGCAAATTAAAAGATTTAGTTGGGGAGTTTAATATTGCTGGAGATTTTGCCGATGCCTTGAATGAAAAAGTAAAGGCACTCATTAAAGAAGCATGCATACGCGCAGAGGCCAATGGCAGAAAAACCGTGATGGGAAGAGATCTTTAGCTAGTGTTTGCTGTTTGCTGGAGTCGTTCCTTAAGTTGAGAAATACGCTGAGCAAGGGCCTCCATAAGGACTGGATCATGCGCATTATTTTCCTGCAATTGGAGATACTTCTGTTCGATAATTATTAACAATTCTTGTAGTTTTTTGGTATTTTCTGAAGGTGATGCTTGAGAAGGAGACAAAGAAACGACCGTGCTTTCTCTGGTTTGGGCTGCACGACATAAATGCAGCAAAAGTCTTCTCACCTGCTGCGTTGTCTGGATCATTTTCTTAATCGTCCAAAAAGCGTTTTCTTTCGTGGATCATCAAAGCCAGTCGGAATAGGCGCCTCGGTGAGTGGAGGAACCACTGGTGGGGTTTCGAATAACCCAGTAACGTCATTACTCTGATCTTTCGGTGGCTGCCAGGTTGGCTGTGGTTGGCGTTCTTGTCGTGATGGAGGCGGTGAAGGAATTGGTGGTGGTGGAGGTGACATCATCGCAGGACGTCGTGGCATAGAATATCGTTTCATGAGCGAAGCCTCGTCCTTCCGTTCTTTCAACTCCTTGAGCATTTCTGCAACAGTAACAATGCCTTGGGCAATTTTCTTATTCTGTTCAATAAGTGTATCTATTTTCTTTGCAAGACTTTCGTCATGGAGTTTTTGTTCAGGCTGCAACTGGACCTCTTCCTCTTTCAGATCTTTTGCTGCAGTACTAAATAACTGATGGAGGTCTTTCATAGTATGAGAAAGATCGCGAAGAGCGTCCAAGAGTGTATCAGTGTTGGTATTCTCGCCCAAAGGATTCTTTTTAAGACGGTCAAGCTCTTTCCTAATCTCGACAATTTCTTTTTGGGGCATTAACTCATACGAGTCATCTGCTTCTTCTGCCATATTCTCCTCTTTTTTTACAGAAATGTTTGACATCCTGATGCTCTGCATACTGCAAGCTCTGATGTATTTAAACGTTTCGATTTTAAAAGCTTCATCCAAAAAAAGGGTTAGCAGCTCAAGTCAAAGTCCCATCACATTATTGAATCCAACCGACAAGGGGGATGTCCCTTACGGGGAATGTCGGCGATCATACACAATATACAGGACTTTGAAGCTGCTAACTTGAGCGTTAGCGAATTGTTGGATGAAGCTGATTTTAAATTTCAACGATGTTACGCAAACGTGTATGGGTTTGTTAGTGAAGAATGAATGATCTACAAACCACCCCATAATCTATAGTTCATGAGAGTAATATAAGATCTCAGGCATTGGTATACAAAAGAGTAACATTTATATAGAGGAGGATATTTTGTATACGTTGGGGGGTGTAAAAACGATGGTAATACTCTTTGATCGTTTCAATTTACCTGAGGACATATACGAAATTATCTTTGCGACTGACCAACAGCGGATTGTTGGAAAATTGCTGATCAACTATCTCAAAGAAAAGGGCGGAGAGATAACCAAAACAGAGATGTCCATGTTTGCAACAGATCTGCATGAGGGAAAGATCGTTACGACCTTAGACAAGCCACCCTATCTCGGTAAAAAGGTCAAGATTTCTTACAACAAGCGTCAATTCTACGATAGAATCCTAACGCCAATGAAGGCCATGGGACTTATTGATTATGATCTCTATAAGAAAACATACCGTATTTCTGATAAGTTCAACAAGGCCATGATTAAAGTAGGGCTGATGTGGGTTCGTGAGATTCGATAAGTGAGTGCATCAAACATTGGCTAATCGATTTCCTTTGCATGAATTGGTTTTATCAGAATTCCCTCTGGCTTTTCCTCAAAAACACCATAGTCTCCTGGTTTTATTTTAAAATTTTTTACAACTTTTGTTGGAAGTCTCACAACCATTGAATCCCCAAGAATACCAAATTTCCTGACAAGCTGTCTTCTTCCAGTTTTGATATCAAACTTGATAAGTTCACTTGAAGTAAAATATTCTTCCCCACATTTAGGGCATTTTAAGCAGCTTAGGCTAATTCCTTCTTTTACGCATTTACTAATCTGAACGTCTGTTCCACATTTATAACAAGTTCTCATGAACTTTTTCATTTTTGGTTTTTGGATACTAATACGTGTTCTCCATCATCCAGTATATCTAACACAAATTCTACTGGTTTTCTTAAAGTATCAAACTCTTCTTTAAAGTGCCATGTAAACACTAACAGCTTACCTCTCCAGTACAAATCTTCGAAAAATATCTCTATCACCTAAAAGATATCTATAGTAAAGCATAGATACTTATAAGCTTTTCGATTGAGAAACAGTTTCTAGGGGAAATGACACTACAATACGAAGATTTATATGGGAAATATTATCTCACTGAACCATGGACATGCAAAAAGTTATTCTTGCTGCTGCTGTACAAAATGCCTGCAAATTTGCGGGAAAAGCGAACCCCAATGCAGTACTCGGCATTCTTCTTGCCCAACACCCAGAGTTACGAGCAAAGGCTAAAGAACTTATGCCAGCCATTAACGCTCTTGTTGCTGAGGTAAACCAAAAGACAAGCGAAGAACAAGTGCTTTTATTGGACAGTTTGGGAGGAACATCACAACCCAAAAAACAAGAACGAGATATGTATGCTTTTCTGAAGATCACCGAAGGAGAAAAGATCGTTAGTGCATTTCCACCTGAACCCAGTAAATACCCCCATATAGGCCATGCCAAGGCTATTCTCTTAAATTACAACCTTGCAAAAAAATATCATGGCATGTTTGTGCTCCGCTTTGAAGACACGAATCCTGCACTTGCAAAGGAAGAATTTTACAGGATTCATCTTGAGAATTATCAATGGATAGGTGTGCAGTGGGACAAACTCGACTATGCCTCTGATTATCTTGACCAATTCTATGCATATGCAGAACAGCTCATCAAGAGCGGAAATGCCTATGTTTGTTCCTGTACAAGTGAAGTTATCAAGGCAAATCGCTTTAAAGGTATTCCTTGTACCTGCCGTATAACAAGTGTCAAAAAAAACCAAACTGCTTGGAAAGCAATGCGCAAACAGGATGAAGGAACGGCAATTCTCCGATTGAAAATTAAGGTTGATCACCAGAATACAACGATGCGAGATCCTACGATCATGCGCATTGTTACTGCGCCACATCCACGAGTAAAGACAAGGTACAGGGTATGGCCTACCTATGATTTTGTTAACGCTATCATGGATGGCATTGAAGGAATTACTCATCGCTTGAGGAGTAAAGAATTTGAGATGCGTAATCCTTTACAGCGTCATATCCAGAAACTCCTTAACCTTCCTGAAACAACGGTTGTGGAGTTTGCCCGTTTCAATCTTGAAGGCGTTGAAAGTAGTGGAAGAATTATCCGTGAAAAAATTAATGCTGGGGAACTTATTGGCTGGGATGATCCACGCTTGACAACCTTAGTTGCATTGCAACGACGAGGATTCTTGCCTAAAGCCATCCAGCAGTTTGTGCTCAAAACAGGAATTACTAAAGCAGAGGCAACCCTAACCTGGGATGACTTAATCATGCATAACAAGCGATTATTAGATGCGCAGTGTAACCGGTATTTTATGATCGAAGATCCGGTGAAAGTAACTATCGAGGGAACACCAACAAAACAGGTAGAACTTAAACTTCATCCTGAAGATCCAGAACGTGGAAAGCGAAGATTTACCCTGAGCCAGGAATTTTACCTTGAGAAACAAGACTTTAAACAACTCGAGGATGGAAAGCTCTACCGCCTCATGGATTGTCTGAATTTTGTTAAAAAAGGAAAATCTCTGTACTTTGACTCGTTTGAGGTAGCTGTCTATAAAGCAAAAGGAACAAAGATCATGCATTGGCTTCCTGTCCAAGACACCCTTATCCCTTTAGAAGTCATGATGCCCGATACCACACGGAAAAAAGGCCTTGCCGAAGCAACGATTAAGGATCTCCCGGAAAAAACCATTCTTCAATTTGAGCGAAAGTTCTTTGCCATTCTCGATAAAAAGCAAAAAAACAAACACGTGTTCTGGTATACTCACGCTTAGTGTTTCATTACCTTAAACAAATGAGAAAATTGCTACCAAAAAGTATAAATAGGAGTAGTGCTTTTTGTATAGTAAAATACATTACTCAAGAGTAGCATACTAAAGAAACTATTACCAAAGGGCAACAAGAGGTGATTGCATGCAAGCCGTAACCTTTGCTGATATGATAAAATATCTCAGTTATGAAGAATTGGAACATGTCCACAAAGATCTGACAAGCGGTGGGTTTCATGCGAAAAAAGCAGTTGCTGAGCAGCTTGCTGCACTCGAGCAGAGCGAGGCAACGCATTGCACGGTTTGTGGTGAAGACCTCAATCTCGAGGCATTTAACAATTATGCCATTCTTTTTGGGCCAAAGGGATTCAGAAAGAAAGCATCCTTCTGTGCACTTGATTGTCTGGAATATTTTGTTACAGGATTGAAGCAAACCAAGAACACGAAAAAACAACAGGAACAAAATTATTTAAATAAGTGATTTCTTTTACTCAGTAATCCCATGAAACAAGCAAACAGACCATTCATCTCATTAACGAGCGATTTTGGTGTGCAGAGCCAAGGTGTTGGTATCATGCATGGGGTTGCCCTATCGATGTGTCCAGAAGCAACCATCATTGATTTAATGCATGGCTTGCCGAGCTTTACGATTATTGCAGGCGCACGAGCAATGGAAACGGTTTTTTATCTGCCGAAAGGATGTCATGTCTGTGTTGTTGATCCAGGGGTTGGAACCAAACGCAGAGGACTAATTATCAAGGTTGGTCGAGGAGATTATCTTATTGGGCCGGATAATGGTGTTCTCATTCCTGCAACACGATTTCTTGGAGGGATAACTCAGGTAAGAGCAATTACTCATGAAAAATATATGCGCCAGCCCGTCTCGCCTATCTTTCATGGTAGAGATGTCTTTACTCCTGCAGCAGCACATCTTTGTAATGGTGTTTCTCTAGAAGAATTCGGCCCTGAGGTTCCCATAAAGGATCTGGTGCATGCGCCTTACGAAGAAGCACACGTTGATCAGAAAACCTTGTGCTTTGATGCTACGATTATTAGCACCAATAAGTTCGGTTCATGCCACCTCAATATACGGTCTGAGAAGCTTGATGTCCTAAAACCAACACTTGGGCACGAGCTCGTCCTTCTGCACAACAATAAAAGAATCATGCTTCCTTATAGCCGTACATTTGGTGATGTCCCTGTTGGCAAGCCCTTGATTATCAAGGACGATTATGGCAGGGTTGAACTTGCAATTAACCAAGCCGATTTCTGTAGGCATTACGGTACCAAACTTGGCGACAGCGTCAGATTGACGAAGAAAGAGTAAGTACCTATTTTTCCAAGTTCGTCAGCAGTCGGTTCACTCCAATTTGACTAAGCCTCTCTATAAATGTTCATCATTTTTCGTTTCTTTTTTTCCGCTACATAGTTAAAGTATTCTTTTAAGGTCTTCATCACTTCCTGAAACGTAATTGCTTCTGTTGTTAATGGTGATAAGTCATTTTCCCACTGCCGGTAAACTTTATTTGCCTGATTGAATATTTTGAAGTTGTCAAATTCTTGATGATGAAGTTTACTTTTTTCTTTTACTAAGCCTACGTCTATCGGTATTCCCTTTTTGATGATGTGATATACATCAAAATAGTCTCGAGCTTTATTTCTATTTATCAACGCGCATACTTTTTCTGCAATGAGTTCTTTTTTATTTAAGGTATTAACCGTAATGAGTAGCTCATAAAAATTAGGGATAGGGTGTTTTTCTGGAGGCAGAGAGAGTTTTGCTCGCTTATTAAAATCCAAGAGCAATAATGCTTCTTCCCTGAAGTAGCTCTTATAATACAGTAAATACCGTGTAAAGCCATAAACACGTTTATCGTACGTCAACTTAGTAAAAATGTTCTTATTGTTGCTGATAATCTCTTCGACTATCCCTTTTATATTATCCATGGGAATAGTAATGGTAAAATCCAAATCTTCTGAAAGTCTTATCTGCTCCAGAAAAATTTTGTTTAACGCAGTGCCTCCTTTGAAATAAATGCCACTTTTGTCTTGAATGAAATAAAGAAATAACGTTAAAAAATAATCTTTCTCTATCATGATTGGGTCTTTTCTTTGCTGACCTGCAATAAAATGTATTTTGTTCTCACTTATGAGCTCCATTTTTTACTGAGCCTCTTCGTTGCAATATTCACCGGATGATTTTTAACAAGTATTGTTGTATATTTTTTAGGATCTATCGTTGCTTGCCTTTTAAAACAAAGTTTGGCATTAAAAAAGACCATACATCCCTGCTTGTTGTTGCAATATACATCAATCTGAACGGGAATTTGCTCAATGAGGTGCCAATAGTTTGCGGCACTTATACCTCCGATATAATAGTTTTTGCCATTGAATATTTCATCTACAATAATATAGGGATGTTCTGCCCAATATCCTTGATATGCCTGAATTGGTACAAGGTAGTATTTTCTCTTGTTTATTTTAACGATTCTTTTTTTCTTCTTGAGCTTGCTGAGATAAAAATTCATCAGATTCGTATTTTTAAAAAATGGTTTAATGTCATCTCTCGTAAAAAATCGTTTATCCTCTAGTTCAAGCCATGATATCATTTCAATTTCCTTGTTAGAGATTCCCTTCATTTTACATCAAAATTAGCAATTTACTAATTATAGTGTAACAATTAGTATATAAATGTTTAGTTTTGGGTAGCTTCATCCAACAATTCGCTAACGCTCAAGTTAACAGCTTCAAAGTCCTCTCTGTTGTTTATGATCGCCGACATTCCCCGTAAGGGACATCCCCCTTGTCGGTTGGATTCAATAATGTGATGGGACTTTGATTTGAGGCTGCTAACCTTTTTTTGGATGAAGCCGTTTTGGGTGTACAACTAGGTAATCAAGAGAGGATAATGCACGAGAAATAATGACTATCACTAATACCGAACAGCGATTTCAACATCCTTGCCAAAGATCTGACGCAAGTTTTCAAACAAGGGTTCTTTGATGAATGACTTGGTTGGGATCTGAATCTTGGTAAGGACTTTTTCGAGTTCTTCTAGGCTAGCTTTTTCCGTTGTTCCTAAACTACCATCCTCATGAATAGGTGCTTTAGAGATTTCTTTTTCTTCATGATCAATATCATGGATGATATAGGCTATTTTGTCGAGCAGAATAACCTCGCCATAACGACTGCCATGCTTTACCCGAATCTTTGCTCGCTCCAATTCTCTGCCACGGGCACGCTGGAGATGTTCAATCATGTATTTGATGAATTCATTGGCTGTTTTCTTGATTTTCTCGACTTCTGTTCTGGTTAACTTATTCTCATCATAGTCATCTTTTGCCTTGAGAATGGACTCTAAGATACGAAGATACTTCTCTGGCATGGTTCCTCGATGGATAACTTCAGATTCAAAGATATCAACAATTTCTGTATCTTTTACCTTTTCAACGCCCTCAAGCTTGAGGACATCACGAATCATCGAAACCGTTGTTTCATAGGTGTGGACAATGCTCTCCTGTTCCTTGATTTTATCGATCTGCTTGAAAAGTCGTTTAATACGCTTGAGATATTTCTCTGCGTTCTTGAGGAGCTCATCAACTTCCTTACCAGTTAAGTCATTCTTGGTGCCATGCTCAATATCCTTACGCAACTGGATATTATACTCAAGAATTTTGACATATTCTTCCTCGAGCAACTTTTCTTTCTGGACAAAGATCTCATGCATTAATTTGGCCGTTTCCCTCGGAGCCGGTGGTGGGACACCATGAAGCATTAAGGCTGCCTGTGATGGGGTGAGGATCGCATAATAGGTATCTTCCATCCCCATTTCCTTGAGTTTGAAATGGACTCGTTGCAGCATCTGTTCACCAGAATTCATGAACATCTCAATTGCTTCTTGGGACGGTTTGATCTTTCCCATCTTGAGCAACTGTTTCCAGGGCATGAAGATACCTCGATCATAAAAGGGGACACCGTCTCTAAGTAAGGTAAAGATAATAGGATTTGCCTCTTTCAAACTCTCCCAGAAATCCGTGAGAATATAGACTTGAATATTGAGTTTGTTTCTGATGCCTGTCATGTCACCAGCTTCAATACCCATGCCGATAATGATTGCCCTGAGCTTATCTTTGAGTTCTGCTCTGGTCATTTTCTTAACGTCAGTATCATCGATGACAATCCAGACGTCAATATCAGAGGTTTTAGTTGCTCTGCCCTGAACAAGGGATCCTGCAAGCACATAGCTCACAATGTATTTTTCAAACTTTTTAAGAACCATACTCTTGTGGAGCTCAGCAATCTTAATGGCTTGGAGCATTCCGGTATCATGCAACGGAGCTGCAAGAGAGACGAGCTGTAAAAGATCATACTTTCCGTCATAACAGCTCTGCCAGAGTTCTGATATAAGAATTGCTTCAGGATAGATATTCTTATCAATCTCCTGAGCCATGGTATCCATAATGGTTAAGAGTTTGTTTTTTAGCTCTCCCTTGGTCATGCGTTTACTATCAGCATCATCAACAAGAACAAGCACATGGATACGGTTTTTATCAGGAGCTGGTTGACCTTCAACGGGTTTTGGTGGCGGTAATAAGGCAATACCCATGACATATTTGTCAAACTTTTCCAAAACCCTCTTCTGAAAGGTGTCAAGCTTTATCTTAATCTCTTTGAGTTTTTCCTGTGCATCTTTGGGTAACTTTGCCAGCATCTCTTGTTCTCTGAGCTTGGCCTCGCGTTCCTCAGGAGTCTCTTCCTGCTTTTCCTCGTGCTCTTTCTTCTCTTTGGTCATGGTATTTCTCGCACACCCAGAAACAAGAGCGACAACTCAGTCCTTATTTATAAACATGTCGTTTTAGCGAAGAGAACAAAGATAAAGAAAAAGATTTCAAACTACTCAACGATGACCCTCAGGTTCTGCTTTATAAACCGGCTTTCTTGGTGCATGGCGGGCCATCTCTCCTGTTAAAGCTTCATAACTCCCTTGCACATGTTGCAAGATTTTATCTGGTGCTTTGAGATCCCTTACTCGATCTTCCACTGATGCTGCGTAACGATCACCACCCGCAGTTCGATAGAGGTCAAGAACAAGGTTCTGCGCAACTTCATGACCTTTATCATAAGCAACATTCGAGATAGATCCTGCGATATGATCTGATAATTGACTATGAAGCCTTGATTGAAAATTAAGAACAATTCTTCCAATATCTTGGGAAGATATAGATTTTCCGTATGCAATTAAGTCCTTGATAACATGCTTAGGAAGCCCATATTTACCCAACAACACTTCTTTGCTTAAACCTTCAGCTCTCGTACCAATGCTTTGCTTAATAAACTCCACAACTTCATCTGAATGAAAGAAATTAACAATCTCATCAAGTGTTTTCTTATCAACTTCCTTACCAACCCACCCCTTTCTTAATGCCTCTGCCTCAAGCCTATCATGGTAGTGCTGTGAGATGGTGTATGCTTCCTCAAATTGTTTTACAAGAGGATGTTTTTCATAATTTCCGCCATGTGCATCGTGAGAAGCTGTCATAGACATCACCATTATGGATTCAATAGAAGTAATAGATACGAACTTTCTTATAAATCTTTCGGTTTTAACTACGGGGGAATAGAGAAAAGAGTCGGTTTTACCACCGATACGTGACTGAATTTCATAATCTTTTTAAATACAGACTACTTCACGAGCCCTATGACCTTGTACAATATCGTTCAAAATCTCAGTCATGCGTATAGCGCTATTCCTGAGCAAGGATGTTGTTGGCGCTACATGGCCATGCCCACCCATAACCTTGATGCAAACCCAAACCGCACGTATGTCATGGCTTATCCCGATGATACGTCATTACTCTATGGAGGAAATGCATGGAGGAATCAGGGGTGGTACACACGGGCCGTTACTGATGTAATGCAGGAATTCAAAAACCACTATTTAACGACAGCACAACCGTTCATTGATAAATTGAAGAGTTATGGGTTGAAATTTACTGGAAAGATAAAAGGGTATGGCGTGGTAGATACTTTAGAGAATAGAGCCATCGCTGGAGTTGCCCATGATGAGGCAACAGGAAATAAATTTCTCGTTGTTTCAGCAAACTTTCGCAAAACTGTCGAAGCTATGGGCAGATCGCTAGGCCTGGGTTATGAAAGGATGAAAGCATATGCGTTTAATCACGAACTAGTACACATGTTCGGTGTAAAGAAAGAACGAGCTCTTGAAGCACTTTCTGTACGAGCCTATACCGAACTTGCTCGAGAAGCCTTGGCCCAAGGAAAAACTGCATTAGCAAAGACCTATGCGACCTTTGCAGCGCTCTGTAAACAACGATACCATGATGTTGAACACAACTACGGAACGCTTGATGCCTTTACTGCTTCTCAAGATAGTCGTGCTAAGGGAAGATCTGCAAAGGAAGGTGCACGAGCTACAGCACAAGGCCTCGAAGCACTCCTCAAGGAAGAAGGAGATAGTG
The DNA here is from genome assembly GCA_016187565.1 of Candidatus Woesearchaeota archaeon. NCBI lineage: Archaea > Nanobdellati > Candidatus Woesearchaeota > Candidatus Woesearchaeota archaeon. Next base: position 27,707 of record JACPJR010000003.1, on the reverse strand, counting down.
AAGGAGAATCAGAGGACGGAGAAGCTAGCGAAGGAGCAGAGAGTACTGGAGAAAGTGGAGGAGGGGATGGTGGAGAATAGATAGGTGTCGATAACTATCTTCATTTAATCAGTCCATGTCGTTTAGCAATATCTTTCTTAAGAGTATATCTACGGTCTGTCCACAACCACATGATCAACCTTGGCAATGCCTTCTCCCACATTGTTCTTTACCACAGCATACAGCGTTACTTGATCCTGATTGTTAAATGCAACCAGTGCACCTGTGTTGAGTCTACAGGTAAAGGTTCCGGTCTTACTCGTGATAGGGTTAGGGGGAGGATTCACCGCTGGGCTACATGTTGCATCCAGTCGTTGATCCTTGCGGTTAACCGCAATGGTAATCATGTCTGCGGCTATCGTGTTACATTTATCAAAAGTGTTGACCACCACAGCGTTCTTCTCTCTGAGTTTGTAATATTGCCCAGGCCAGACCAGATCCACGCTCGGCTCTTTGTTGCCATTCGGACAGTTGAGATCATTCACGTAGTTGAATAGGGTAACAATGGTTTGATTCTTTCCATCGTAGAGTAATGGCTTGTTCTCCTCATCGAGCAAGGTCAACTCGAGTTTGTACTGTCCATCTGCGTATTGCAACCCGGTTAAGCCACTTGCAGGCTTTGCAAAGCTCCCGCTGTAATACTTACTCTCATCAGTATCAGTACCAACATTGACAACGACATTTTGTGCTGAAGTACTCAAGGTAGTCTTGAAATAAGTAACCTTTCTTTTTTCTCCGGTGTTAATGCATTCTATCTTCCTTATTTTGGATGTTGAATCTGGAGTCTCGCTGCAAGAAACCATGCCATCATTATTTGGCTCAAGTCTTGGCTTTTGGGTGTCAGGTGTCATTTGGACGGTCACATCGTGCACAGGAATACCTGCAGTATCTTGTTCGTAATCTTTGATGGTCATAAGGAGCTTTCCATTTTGGGCAAGCTCAATGTTCTTATCACTCAACGGCACTTCCAATGGCCAATCTCCACCAACGCCTACCTGTATCTTCTCAAAATCAACGATTTTTACATTTGCTATGCCCTCTCCCTCAAAGGTTTCCGACGTCGTTGTGCTATCAGTACTATTGATAACCATAATGGATGTTGTTTTTTCATCAGGATTCGGGAAGGCAGAGCCTGGCTGCTTGTGGAGCACTGACTGTAATTTCAGTTCCCGATTTTCCTTAAAATAATTATTGATATTTCTCAGGGTTAGCTTAACCACGAGTGGATTTCCATTGTAATAGGTTGGCACTTTCGGGCTTCGTTCTGAAAGTAAGTTTGGCCCCAAAACTTGAATCGTGCCAAACTCATCCTGACCAAAGTTTTCACAGACAAACGCAGGAGGAAGAGGAGTAAAATGACACTGCTCGATCAAACATCCTTTTTTCTTGATGTTTTCGGTCTGGGTATATTGTTTGAGTTGATCACCAACTTTAAAGGTAGCGGTAAAGTCAAGTTGATTGTACCAGAGCTGTGCATCTTCCATGGGCAAATTCCTGGTTACTTGAACACTCTGTCCCTCACCAACAGCACCAGGCAAGCGCATCTCATAGACCTTTCCATCTTTGGGACAGAAATTACCACAAACACTGTCCTCTTTATCAGGATCACACCACAAACGGACTTCATAATCAATACGCTGGCCTCCTGAGAGAATGCCGAGAGTATAGAGGTATTCAACAGTAATGCCACCACTAAAGGGATTATAGGCAGTGATTCTGCTGCTGGGCATTAATGGACCAAACATAGGTTCGACAGGCTGACGGAAGCTCGCTAAGACTGAATCGGCAAGCGAACTCCAATCTGCCGTAATAGCTGCAATGCAGGCAGACTTAATGAATTTATCAGGACCAAGCCCGAACTGGTTGGTAAACACGCCTCTATAACGATTTGCCATATTCTCTTGAATTTCATGAACGCGTTTCTTGGTTCCTTCAGCATTGATATCCTCTCGAGTATCGCCACCAAAGTCAAGCAGTCTTCCCTCTTTTGTATTTTCCAAAACAAATCCTATGGCATAGTACAACAGATCACAGGAGTACTGGGCAAACAAGCGTTCACAGTAGGCTCCATTAATCTCTCCTAGTTGGGCTTGGACAAGACACTGACGCATGCCATAGACCACATCATGGAGTTTTTCCAAATTTCCCCATATGCCGGTAACGCAACCACAACGGGTTGAGGCAATGATATCTTCATAGGGATTAAGGCTACGTGCTGTCGAATCAGGCCAACATTTGGAGATATCATAATTTCCCTTCGGAGGAAACTCTGGCTGGTAACAAACACCATAACTTGAATCTACGCTTATTTGTGCAGGGTCAAAACTACCTTGCTCTACATTGGTACACTTCAGGTCAGTGGTAGCATCAGTGATGGTTCCACCATTCATAACCAGTTTTACACTCTCTTTTTTTTGCCCTTGGGTAATGACCTCAAGCACATACTCATGGTCAGGGCATTCCAAGCGTAAACCACTGGCAGCCTGATAGGATTGCTGACCCGTATGTTTAACCGTAATAACCTGGCCATCAGTGTTTTTCAATTGTCCGGTAGATTTTGCTCCTTGCAATGCTTGAAATTGTTGACAATCCGGAGGGACACTCGGACAAGCAACTCGATCACAGCTCCAGTAGATCGCCTTTAATGCCGTGTCTGACTTATCAAGGAATCCCCAGGTCATTGTTGCAATACAACCGCCAAGACCAACAAGCGTTCCCCATTTTGCCCATTCAATAGCAGTCTCAAGCCCTTCTAAGGTATCATCAAGTACCTTAATTGATTTGTTGATAAACTCAGGGGATAACCATGTTGAAGCATCAAAAGGAGTTTGTAAATTGACCTGACTTTCAACAAAGACATGCTCTTGTTGCTGTACCTGGATCTCAGGGATAGTATATCCTATTTGCGCTTTGAAGTCAAAGAGTAACTGATTACCTTCCAGATCCTCCACAAAAGCCTCACCAATGGCTTGTTCTTCAATCTCGCCAAGGAGTTGCTCTAAACTGCCGCTCCACTGATTTACTCGTATCTTGGCAAAGACCACAAACTTGTTGTTTTCTTTATCGTAATGAACTACTTGATCTTCAGGATTACTGATGAGATCATTGTTCATTCGGTTGCCATTTTTCACCAGAACAACATTCACATTCTGGAGTTGTGAGGAATCCCCAGCAAGGTAGTAAAGGTCAAAAACAATACTGATAGTTACCGGACCTTGTTTTAAGTCAGTAAAGTACACTTCATTGGCAATCGTGCTTACCTTGCCCACGCTCCATTTACTACTACCAGAATCGAGGGTAACGGCTCTCCAGTCAGGTGCTCCTTGATTGCCAGCCTCATCAACAGGCAAGAACAAGATATCATTCTTCCCCTCTTGCAAGACGAGAAAACTGTTTTCCTCTTCCCAAACTTTAAACTGATCTTCAAAATTGCTGTACCCGAACTGGCCCTGTGCATCTGACTTAAATTCTCGTTGTCCCATGAGAAGATTGATCAGCTCTGAAGAACCTCCGGTAAGTTCCCATTCCGTATATTCATCAGGTCCTGGTCTTACGACAAAATACTTCCAGGGATCCTGTTCTACGTCAGTACTGAGGTGAGTCCTATTTCCAAAATTGATGCTGAAGATAGTGACAAAGGGTTCTGAGGTGTTGCCCTTAATAGGGACAAAGACATTGTGAAAGTTCTCTTTTTCCAGGTCAGGATAGATCTGCACAATACGGGGAGCTTGAGTATCTACACTGATGATTTGGTTATAACGTGCACTATTCCCTGCCAAATCCAACGCAAGAATAGTAAGATTAAAGCTTCGTTGGCCACCTGCACCAAGCAGGATCGAGGTATTAAAGTAACCACTCCCATTCGTTGGTAACACGGTTTCTTGAGCAAGTTGTGTTACATTGCCAACAATCTCAGCAACAAGTGCTTTCACCATCGCATTGTCAGTTGCTGTTCCCTGGAGAAGGAGTGTGGGCGTATTGACGCTACTCTTCAACGGCTCTAAGTACAACAAAGGAGGTTGGACATCAACCGTCACATTGAGCCATGCATAGCCTTTGTTGTTATGACTATCTTTAGCAGTAACTTGGATGGTATTCAATCCTTCATCCAAAATAATGGTTCCATTAAAGAGTCCTGTTGTATTGGTCTTGATAAAAAAGAGGTCTGTTTCTAAGATGCGTGAGGCAACTCCTCTATTGTTAACAAAAAACTGGACCTCGGCATCAGCAATGGTTTTTCCCGAAATCCTGAAACGGTTATTATTGGTCAATAAAGGTAAGGGATCTACGGTTATGGGTACTATGGCAGGAGCAAGGGTGTCAACAAAGTACAGCAATCCTTGGTTATCATCAGACAACGTAACAATGCCATCACTTGACTGAACAGTGTAGTAATAGCGTGTATCGTTCTGCAAGCCAGTTACGGTAACCGTATGATTCAGCGTTAGTGTATTATCGCCTGCAACCAATCCCAATGATTTATTGGTGCCATACAAGACCGTGCTATTCGCAGGTGCATTGGTCTGCCAAAAAATAAGAACACTCTCTTGAGTAATGTTTTGAGCCTGGACATTGCTCAACGTACTTAAATGAGATTGTGCTGGTGGATTACTTGTTGTAAAGCTATAGTATGACCCACTATTATTGGCAACAGCAGTTTCAGATCCGTTACTGGACTGCAAAAAATAGTAATACAAGGTAGTCGGCTGCAAATTGTTGAGCATGACTGAATGATTCAGAACATGCTGATTTGCTGTTTGCGATTGAAAACCCTGACTGGTGTTCGTTGTATAAAACAGGCCTGAATCTGCTGCTGTACTCGTTGTCCAATTCACCACAACACGGGTGTCAGTAATGCTGAGATCACTCGGAGAAGTATGCTGAATCAAGAGTTCTGCCTGGGTAAGTGGCAAAAGGATAATGAGTAAAACAACCCATACACTCGCTATTTTTTCCAGTTTTTTACTTACTTTCTTCCCAAAACCCTGCACGTTCCAATCCTGTCGTTGCTGCATCATTGTATGCTTGGTTGGTACTCTCCTGATAACGGTTCAACCACGGTTACCCAGTATTGAGCAAATGAAGAAACATTCAGCGGCATAATCTTCATCGAAAGGACATCAAAATATACCTTTTCTGCGCTCAAGAGTTCATTTCTGGTTACGGTCCAATTCTCAAGATACAAACCACCAATCAGTTCGTCATCACGCAGCAACTTGATGTCAACGGTATACGTACTATCATCCAGCAACAAGGAAAGTTCGCTATAATCCGGCCCTTCAGTAGGATAGTAGATACTCTGTTCAAAGTCATAATCTTTACTGGTAAGAGTCAAAAAGATATGCTCATTGTCCTGCAACGTCCTTAACTGAGGTGTCCAGCCATCATGGTTAATGAGCGTAAACCCATAGTCCAGCTTTTGTAAGGGTACCATCTGAAGCTTAACGTTCTGGATCTGCTCTTCGTCGGTTATCGTTACCGTGCTTACATTCTCAAGATAACCTTCTTTTTCAGCTTTAAGCCAGCCATTCACACAAAAGGGGAAAGAAGCATGCAGGGACGGCCATCCTCCCGTAGGATATCCCTGAAATAAGGGTGTTTTTGTTTTACCGAGGTTACAGACAAAACCAACACACTGATAGCTGAGATTAACATCCTCAAGCATATTGCCAGTAATGGCATCCTGGGCAAAAACCTCCACCTCTTTAATACCCTCGGCACAATAATCATCGCTCGTTATAGACCTGAATTCGTCACTCACCGTGTATAAACTCCGTTGACGGTCTGGCTGGTTCTTGTCAACTAACACCGGAGTGACAAAATGAAAGAGATAGGGCTTTTCTGGATCTTGCTTATCCGTAATGATAAATACTAAAGGATACTCAACACTATAAAAATGATGGTAGAGTTTCAGACAAGTGCCTACGAGAGGAATAGCAAGAGGAATAGCCTTGACCTGATCTCCTCGGCTGGGATAGACATCAACCGTCATGCCAAAGTTATCATCGTAAAAAGGTGTAACACTCATCTTATCGTAGGTTCGATTGGAAACCGTAAAGTGATACTGCTTTTGAAAGTAGGGTATGCCTGAATCCAGGTAAGAGGTTCCTGCAAAGGTCAGATAATGCATATTGTACTTCACCAGATTCTGGAGATAAGGTTTTATCTCAAGCTGCTCGCTCCAGACTTTCTCCCGACAGGTTGGATATAATCCTTCAAAGGGTAAATCAGAACTCGCTATCTGGTCAATGGTAAGCTCTTCAAGAAAAAATGCCTCGTTTTCAAGCTCCATGATCCCTTTTGCAAGATCGTATGCTAAACCAAGACGGAAAGGCACTGCAGTAATGAATTTGCTCCACGCTACTGCTTCAGTCTCTTTGAGATTTCTAATCTGTAACGGATAATCGAGCTCTACAATAACTTCTTCATCATTGATGCTAACTACCGTGCTTATATTTCCCTTAGGCGTCACCAGAAAAAGATCGTTGAAATCTGCAAAACTCCGTAAACATCCAGGAAGCTCTGCAGTAATCTGAGATGCCAAGTCTTGAGCCATTGCTGTACGGGAGGGCATCCTATTTTTTCCTTTGTAGTACCAATAAGGAAGTTTCATGCCACCAACACTCAAATACGCAAAAGGATCAAGATCAATTTCCTTAGGCAAGGTGAGATAACCACCCTGCATGCCAATGGTAATAACATTCCGCTCAGCAATAGTAGAGAGACAGGCTTCCACATAGGTTTTTACCGGAGCAATGCTTTCAGGAACTGTTCGCGGCTCGACAAAGAACTGGCCTTTGACAAAGAAATAGATACCTATGGCAAAAACAAGAAGGAAACCTACCAGAATAAATAACGTCACCTGACCCCTTTTTTGCATAATGCACAAGACTGAGAGGGGAGAATATTTAAACGTTTTGGTCGTAACGCCGGTCGCAACAACCCACCCTCTCTTCCATTGGAATAAATAACGTCGATACCAAGCGAAAGATTTAAATAGTTGATTACAATTCTCTTTATAAATTTAACGCAAAAATTGCTGGGGAGTACCGTCTATTTATTCGATACTATTCTCGATCTGGGGGAAACAGAAGGGTGATGGGCTATGTCAACATTTGTTAAAAAGTGTCCAGAATGTGGGGGGATTAATCTTTGGCTGAACAAAGAAAAAGGAGAGATCATCTGTAAAGACTGTGGTCTTGTCGTGGAAGAAAAGATGGTTGACTTCACGCAAGAATGGCGTGAGTTTGATTCTGATCAGGATGAACGGAGACGAAGAACAGGCGCTCCTATGACCTATACCCAGTACGACCAAGGTCTGGGTACAGAGGTTGGTAGGAAAGCAGACATCTATGGACTTGACGGAAAAGACCGCAATAAATTCTTCAGGCTCAGAAAATGGCAGTACCGTATTAGCACGGCTATTGAACGAAACCTCAAACTGGCATTGGCAGAATTGAAGCGAGTAAGTTCCTATTTAAAGCTCCCGAAATCTGTGGAAGAAGAGTCTGCACGAATCTATACGCTGGCGGTTCAGCGTGGTCTTGTCAGAGGAAGATCAATGGAAAGTGTTGTTGCAGGTGCTCTTTATGCAGCCTGTCGTCGCCATGATGTACCACGAACATTAGATGAACTCTCTGAAGCTTCGGGCATTGAAAAGAAAGAAATTGGACGAACCTACCGTTTTGTCACCCGAGAACTAGGTATTACTATCTTACCAAGTAACCCTGCTGATTATATCGCACGGTTTGCCTCAGCCTTACGGTTGAATGCAGAAACTCAATCGAAGAGTATTGAAATTCTTGAACAGGCACAAAAGTCAGAGTTAACCTCAGGAAGAGGACCAACAGGAATTGCTGCTGCCGCTTTGTATGTCTCAGCCCTAATTCATGGTGAGAAACGGACACAGCGAGAGGTAGCTGATGTTGCTGGGGTTACCGAAGTAACTATTCGAAATAGATACAAAGAACTTCTGGATGAGCTCGATTTAGAGCGCGAAATCAAGAAAACCAAGAAAAAGAAACGCGGGGATTAACGATTCACTTAAAAAGGCTTAACAGGTCTTCAAAGTTCTTAAAAGAGTAATCTGCTTGGTCAGAAATACTCCATACTAAGCAGGTTTTCATCCCCACCTTTTTTGCAGGGAGGATATCTACGGTTACTCTATCACCCACATAGAGAATTTCTTCTGCAGGTACCTGTGAACGTTTTATCATTTCGTAAAAACCGTCCTGTGCTGGCTTTCTCTCTTGAATATCATCTCCGGTAACGATAAACGTAAACCAGGCCTTGTCTATGTCGATAAGCTGGAGTGTCTTGTCAACCCCCTCAGACCTGAGGTTAGTGAAAAGAGAGATAGGAACTTTGTCCTTTAATCTTTTCAAGGTTAGCGTGACGGCCTTTACCGGCTTGTAATAACGAGACTTGTCCAACTGACTAAAGCATTTCTGCCAGAAATCAGAAGGAAATCCAAGTGATCGAAAGACAGCTGAATTGCTTCCCTGCTTGGCATACAGCCCTTCAAACTCCGTCTTTAGTTTTTCAGTTAACGGTTTGCCAACAGCCTTGGCATAGGTCTCATAACGAAGCTGAGCATGCGCTTTAGTAAATGCGTCTGACCTTTTCACCAAGGTTCCATCAAGATCAAACCAAACATGCTTTATCTTGTGTTTCTTCAGGAAAATTCTTTCTACCATCAATCCATGGAGCTTTTTTTCTTTGTGTAACTTAACCAAAAAACCTATTTTTCTCATAGTAGATTTCAACTCCCTTAATAATAACATGATTCTTCTCTATCTCTTTTATTAATAGATTTTCTGGATTATACTTCCCCCTTTTGACACTAATCTTTGAGTATATAGATTCTATTTCTTCTTTTACTTTGTTGTCAGGAGTGTCTACATAGACGTCAATGTCACTTTCTTTGTTAGCAGTTCCTTTAGCATATGAGCCAAAAAGTACTGCAAGTGATATTTTCTCATGTTTCTTAATTTCCTCTATAATTCTTCGGAGGATTGGATATTTTTTCAGAATAATCAAGAGTTTATTTGCTTCTACGGTATATGCAAATTGCTTTGCCTCTAATGTTTTCTTAACGAAAATCACTTTGTTCCTGCCTTCATACTTAAAATCTACTATATTCTCTTTGCAGAGTTGGTCGACCTTCCTTGCAATAGTCGTCTGGTTAGTGTGGAGAAGCTTAGCCAGTGCTCTGATATGGTTTTCCGATTTCAAGAGTGCTTCAACAATGGCAAGGTTGTAATTATTACGTGACATATGTAACTTAATTGTTACAGAAGTATATAAACGTTTCGGCCCTTTGATTTAGACCTTAAGGTTTAACCGTGAAAAAATATGCTGACAGATCAAGATACCCGTTCTGGTCAATGGTAATGCCCTCCTTCTGTAGCATAGCTATTTTTTGGGGTGTGCCATGGGCAAAGCCGCCAACAAATCCTGTACTCGTAACAACACGATGACAGGGAACTTCCGGAGCGTATGGGTTTTTGTGAAGCGCAGTTCCTATAGCACGATATGCCTTTGTCCCTAATGCTTCTGCTAATGCCTTGTACGTGGTTACCTTCCCTGCAGGAACCTGACGAAGTAATGCATAGACGCTTTCTTCAAAGGGTGTTGGCATAGTATACTGGTCTCCTTGGTAACTGATCTTTACTTTATTCCAAGATTTCTTTTGATCCTTCCGATTACATCACCGACATCAGCTGAAAAGATCTGTCCAGTGATAAGCTCATACGCCTGGATATACCGTTTGGCTGCCTCGACACGGATATCATCTTGAAGTTGCGGAGGGGCTCCATCACCAATATACCCCTGATCAGCATACCATTTTCTGACGTACTCTTTATCAATTTTCTTCTGTTCCAATCCCTTGGTAAATCGCTCTTTGTATTCATCGGCAAACCAGAAGCGTGAAGAATCTGGGGTATGAATTTCATCCATTAAGCAAATAACCTTTCGCTTCTTTCCCTGAACATCTTTTTCTTCATAATAACCAAACTCATACTTAGTGTCTACAAGAATAATACCCTGTTTGGCTGCAAGTGCTGTTCCGCGTTCAAACAATTGAAAGCTTACCGATGTTAGTTGCGCAAACGTTTCTCTATCAATAAGCCCTCGCTGGACAATCTCTTCCGGACTAATCGATTCATCATGACCACCCTTTTCTGCCTTTGTTGTCGGAGTTAACATGGGCTTGGCAAACCTCTGATCTTTTTTCATCCCTTCAGGGAGTTTATTTCCACAAAACAAACGAACACCATTGCTATAGTTGTACCACACCGATGTTTTGGTAACCCCGGTGAGATAACCACGAACAACCATTTCAACAGGAAAAGACGTAAGTTCACGCACGACCATGACATTAGGATCTGGTGAGCTCAAAACATGGTTATTGATAATGTCTGTGGTATGCGCAAACCAAAACAATGCCATTTGGTTGAGCACCTGACCTTTGAAAGGAATGGTCCCTAAAACCACGTCAAATGCAGAGATTCTGTCCGTCGTAACAATAGTCCGCTCTTGCTTTCTCTCGTTACTATAATTGTCACGTACTTTCCCCTCGTATCTTTTTCCTAATTGGTCAAAATGAGTTTCCTTGAGTGTATATAGTAACTGCTTGTGTATATTTGCATCAGTAATCATGGCATCCAACCCTCCGTAGTATTGCGTCCACCAACTCACCTTTGTACTTATGATGAGATGGACAACACTATCCTATTTATATTTTTCTCATAAAATTAATAAAGTTTTTATAGAACATATCATTCATCGTTACTAGAGGTAAGGTGTTCTTTATGTGGAAAAAAATTGCGCATACTACAGAGTTCATGAGCTATGAACATGAACAGGGACAGGTAAGGGTCTATATTGAAGCCCGTCAAGATGAAACGAAACGATGGACTATCTTCAAAACCTACCGAACAGCTCAGACCACGAGCTGCAGCGAGGAATACAGTGCAGAGAGCAAAGAGGATGCTGAAGCACTTATCCAACGATTAATGAAAGAAAAGGTCCCATCTGCCGAACAGATTAATGAGTTGCAGAAACTTTCACATCAACGTTATCTTATCAAGGCATTTCGAGCGTATAAAGAGCCCGAAAGTGAAAAGTGGTTCTTTACCGTTGACCAGGAAAAGATTCCCAATATACTCATCGTACGGTATGCAGATCGGATTGAGATAGACATTGTGATGCACGAGAAATACAAGCCATTAGAAAAAAAGATTCTTCGTGAGATTACTGACATTCTTGGTACTGATGATATGGGGTTTGAAGTAGTGCAAGATATCTATTATTATGATAAGCACTCACACGTAAAGCGAATGCCAAAACATAAGATGGTCATTGGAAAAATAGAGATGGGTTTTACCTTAAATGAAGAAGAACAAGAATGATAAAGAATTATAAAACAAAAATAATAAAATTTAAAAAAAGAAATTTAATAATTAAATGAAGCTTATGCCTAATTCATCACTAAACTGTTCGCGCTCGCGGGCTTGCTGCTTCTGTTGGTGATGCTTGCCAAGGATCCAAGGGCTGCTCACTCCGGTGATTATTGTCATAACACACACCCTTCCTTTCATGTCGTCGTTGATACGAGCGCCCCAGATCACGTTGGCATCTTGATCAAGGTTGGCAGTAACAAGATCTCCAACCCTACTGACTTCTTCGAGGGTTAAGTCTGGGCCACCTTCAATGTGAATTAAAGCTCCAGTTGCTCCCTCGTAATTGATGTCCAGTAAGGGGTTACTTAATGCGCCTGTTACCGCTTCCTCGACTCTGTTGTTGGTATCGGATGCGCCAACACCAATTGCAGCAACACCCCCATCCGTCATGATAGCTTTGACATCAGCGTAATCAAGGTTAACGAGGCTTGGCACAGCAATGGTTTCAACGATTCCTCGAATCATGGTTGCAACAAGTTCATTGGCAACAGCAAAGGCCTGTTGTACTGGTAAGTTTCCTGCGATTTGTACCAGGCGATTGTTGTCGACAACAATAACCGTGTCAGAGACTTCACGCAATTGCTGGAGTCCGAACTCTGCCTTATCAATACGTGCACGTTCAACCTTGAAGGGCATGGTTACGGTACCTATAACAATACCGCCCGTGTCTTTTGCGATTTTAGCAACGACAGGAGCAGCTCCTGTTCCTGTACCACCGCCCATTCCTGCGCAGATAAAGACCATATCAGATCCTTGAAGGCTCTCCTTAAGCTGCTGGATGCTCTCCTGTGCAGCCTGTGTTCCTTTCTGTGGGTACCCGCCACAGCCAAGGCCTCTGGTTAGGCTTTGTCCTATGAGGAATTTACGATCGGCACAGGTAAGTTCAAGATGCTGCTGATCAGTATTACATGCGATAATTTCTGCTCCCTTGACACCTTTGTTGTAGAGCCAGTTAACCATGTTACTCCCTGCCCCACCAACACCAATAACCTTTATATAGGCTTGTCCGACTTCCTTAAGCTCATTTTGAGCCGTAGCTTGCTTTGCGTTGAAATCCATACATACACACCTCTTTGCTTGTTTTCTGAGTATATTTCAGTTTCTTGTACCAAAGAGGTACTTGTATATAAATGTTACGTTTTCGTATACTGTTATAGGTTTTATGAGAAAGGTATCCATTCGTGAAACTGATTATGGTAACGAGAGAATACGGTTGCTCTACTCCTCTACGTACTGAAAACCTAAATCTTTTAATAGAAGCTCAACTTCGCCGCAATTAAAGGGCTCATAGCTCAGTCTGGTTAGTAGCGTCCGGCTCTTAAGAGCTTATCGAGCACAAAGACACCGGAAGGTCGGGGGTTCGAATCCCCCTGGGCCCACTACATTTATATTCGATACGTGTAACCATGGCAAATCTGAGCAGAGGTGATAGAGCTGTGAGTTTCGCTAAGATCAAGCCCAGTTACCATATGCCCGATTAGTGTAGTCCGGCACAGGAATCGACAAGATCCCTGCGGGAACAATCATCTTGCCCTCTCGAGGCAAGGACGGGGGTTCAAATCCCCCATCGGGCATTCCATGTTTTCGTGATAATTCCCACAAGATTTAAATAGATAATGCTATTTTCTCTCTTTCTGAAGTGGTTTTCCATGAAATTAGACCCACATAAAAGCAGAGAAAAACATGAGAACTGGAAGAAGAAAGGTTACCCATTAGGGGGTCTTTCGACGTTCAATGCTCAGTTGTTAATAGAATATCTTTCTGATATGGAGCAAGGTTACAATACCCTCGGTAAAAAGCCCGTAAAACCTATTCGATTAATAAACCTGCGTCTCAGGTTGCATTGGATTTTAAACCAATTTCAACATGTTTATAAGAAGAATAAAGTCACGAACATTACCCAACGTGAAGCGGTTTCTTTCTTTAATGACTCCATGCGGAATGGAAAGATTACCACAAGAACGGGAAAAGTTTACACGTCTGTTGACAGCTATGCAAAGGCATTTACTGCTTTCTGGCATTGGTATCAGCGACGAGAAAACGAAAAGGGAAATACGGTGAAGGATATTACTACGTACATCGATAAATCACCTCCGGTTGATTCAACGTTTGTTTATTTTACGATCGATGATCTGCGAAAAATGGCAGAGCGTGCCAAATATGAATACCGCGTGCTCATGTGGTTTCTTTTTGATACAGGAATGCGTGCACCAACCGAACTGATGAATATCAAAATTGAGGATTTAACGTTAATGGAACGAGGAGACGACTATGAACTCAACATAAGGGACGAGATTTCTAAAACCTTTGGAAGACGAATAAAACTGTTATTATGTTCTCAACAGATTAAGGATTATATTAAAGATAAGAATCTCCAGCCAACGATGTACCTTTTTCCGATTGTTCCTCGTGTGGTCAATCAATATTTCAAAAACTTAGCAGTAAAGACACTAGGGAATGTAAAAACAAAGGCAGGGAAAATGACTTCTGAACTAACCATGTATGATTTCAGGCATTCCTCTGCTTGTTACTGGTTACCGAGATATAAAAACGAAAGCGCCTTGAAATATCGTTTTGGATGGAAGAACAATCAGATGGTTCACCACTACACAAAACTCCTTGGGATGAGTGATACGATTACGAAGGAAGATATGCTTATAGATGCCACTAGAAGCGACCTTGAACAGCAGTTGGCAAGAGAGAAACAAGAGCGAGAGATCATGAATGAAAAATTAGATGCGCAAAGTAAGCAATTGGAGAACGTACAAACGATGTTTCTGAAAGCACTGGCTGCAATGAATGCTCAAGATGCAAAGGAGAAACTCACACCAGATGTCTTAAAGAAGTTTTTAGAAATAAAGGAACAAGAGGTAAGACCTCAATGAAATTTAAAGAAAGCCAGACAGTTGAACTGAAAGAGTCCTTAGCAAGATTAAATGATGCTTTAGAGACAATTTGCTCTTTTTTGAACCATAGGGGAGGAACAGTCTACTTCGGTGTAAAAGATAAAGACGGAAAAGTTATTGGTACTACTGTCAGCGACACTAGCTTGCGAAAAATTTCACAACAGATCCATCAGCGGATCAAGCCAGAATTTAACCCTCAGATAAGAGAATTACAAGTAGAGGGTAAATCAATTATTGAAGTAAAGATTCCACAGGGCCCTAATAAACCTTATTTTCTGAATGGTATTGCTTATAGGAAGGTTGGTACTGAGAAAAGAATCATTCCTCCTGACGATCTGAAGAAGATGATCTTTGAGCAAAAACAGACTAAATGGGATGAAGAAATATGTAAGAGTGCCAGTTTACAAGACATTGATGAAAGGGCAATCAATGTATTCAGGGAAAGGTATGAAGAGATAAATAAGATCTCAGTAAAGGGGTCTAATACGGAATTACTTAAATCACTCAAATGCATAAGGGTAATCAACAAAAAGGTAAGGATTACCAACGCTGGTATTCTCTTATTCGGAAAAGAACCAAAGGCGTTCTTTCCTATGGATTATATTACCATGGTAAGATATCCTGGAGAGGAAAAAGCACAAACATATTCTGACATTAAGGATATTTATGGGAATTTATTTGATATTGTTGATTCTACAGACGAGTATATACGACAACACATTCAAGAGATTTCACAAGTGGTTGCAGGAAGTCTTGCGAGAAAAGTAATCCCGCAATACCCTTATTTCGCTATTAGGGAGCTGATAACGAATGCCGTTGTCCATAGAGATTATTCTAACATGGGTTCTAGAATAATTATTAGGATGTTTAAAGACAGAATAGAGTTTAATTCTCCAGGTGGTTTACCTGCTAATGTAACTCCTCAAAATATCGTGCATGAGCAATATTCAAGAAATCCAGTTATTGCAGATGTTTTTAATAGAGTTAAGTTTATAGAAAAATTAGGTGAGGGCTGGGATAAGAATTATTGATAGTGTCAAGGAGCATCCATTTAAACCAAAGCTTCCTGAAATAAGGGATACAGGAAATACTGTTATTGTTATCCTATTCAGCCCAAAAACAGAATTACTTGAGAAGACTGAGCCGATAATGAGCCGATATGAGCCGATAATGAGCCAATTAAACGAAAGACAGAAAGCAGCTTTGGAATATTTGTCGGTATCAAAAGAAATAGGAATGAAGATGTATGTAGAAATCGCTGAATGTTCTAAAGCAACCGCAAAAAGAGATTTGCATGATCTTGTATTAAAAGGAGTTATAAAGCAGAAAGGAACAGGGAGAGCAACTTACTATGTCTTACGGGATGTAAGTTAATTCTATTTGAGCCAAAACATTCCCATGGCTGTGGCGGTGAATCTACCAACTGGCGGAGTAACTCTTTTTGCGTATGTCTGAATATTCAAGGAAAGGAACAAGAGGTAAGACTTTGATGAATATTCTGTACGAATTCTTCCTTTTTAATGGTCTCAATAATGAAGATCTCTTCAATAACTCTTATCCCAAGCGATTCAAGTTTTTCCTTAAAATCCGTTTTCTCTTTGACGTCTTTAAAGACACATGTAACGAGAAAGCCATAGAGCTCGCTGAGTCTTGATAAAGAATTTACTGAGAGACTGTTCATAAGAAACTCTTCTCCCTTTTTGTCTTGGTTCGATTCGATAATAAACTGAACACTGATGGGATAACCGAGTTTTCCAAAATCGACGAATGTTGTATACCTGACAATCACCATCTCTTTTAATCTTTTGATAGTGTTGGATACTGTAGAGAGGGGAATATGAGTACCTCGAGCCATACTGGTTAAGCTCGCTCTAGCGTTACGCCTAAGATACGTTAACAATATTTCTTCATTGGGTGTTAGTTGCATGGTGCAGGTCTTCTTCATTTTTGACCGGGTGAATGGAAAAGAGCATCTTAATAAGCCTTTGTGAAAAATTGTCGAAAAATTTCCGAGTTAGTTCGGAAATATACGTTGCAGAACGAGTTCTAGTTCTTTACCGTAGAGTCTTCGTCATCTGACAGAAAACATTCTCGCTTTAAATCTTCAAGAACAAAGTGTGTTTTTATATCCTGCATAGTAAACCGTTCTTCTACCTTATCAATAAATTCATGGAGTGATTTCACATTCTGAAAGATTCCTTCAGCAATAAAATCAAACCCATTGCTGACCTTGTACGCTGAGTTTATCAACGGATGCTGAAACAAGAAGAGGGAAAGTTCTTCCCTGTCTTTCCGATCTACTTTTAACAGAATGGTAGCTCTATTGGAATACCCTAGTTTGGAAAAATCGAGTAAGGAGGTGTATCGTAGAATAGCGTTTCCTTCTTCTCCCTTAATCCGGTCATGAATCGTTGAGATGGGTATTCCTGTTTTCTTACTGATCTGCATTAAGCTCATGCGAGCATTGTTTCGCAAGCAGGAAAGGATCTGGCTGTTTTTCATGGGTTATCATCCTCGTGTTGTTTTTCCTATCACCCCTTCTGTGCTATCTTAGTAATTACTATCCGATAGTTACACTATCATCAGGAAGTATTTATAATTTTGCATTATAAATTATATAAAATATATAAAAAGCTGGCAAGATTTTTCCGGAAAATCCGAACATAGATTTATTAACCCCTCATCATTTCCTTAAACTCGGGTGTTAGTGTGATCAGCATGAGTCAAGGTTAATGAGTGGGGGGCACATGAACGATAAGCGTTGGGTACTCTATATCGTCGTTTTTCTTCTTTGTTTAGGTACTGTTTCTGCGTATGGTAGCTGTGATCCTTCACTATGTCCACCAGGTTGGCATCAGGAGGGAAATGTTGACTGTAGCGGTCAGTATTGCACAAGGTATTGCTACCGAGATTCTTGTGGGAGTTGGAATGAGGTATATAATCATGGAGAATTTCTACCGGATAACGATGAGACAGGTAGTATTGCCAATTTAGAGGGACACGAATATAAGAAAAACGCATTGGGAGGCATGGCTGGATTCGCTTTTCCTATAGGTTCCTATGCTCCTCCGAATCCAAATAACTGCTACCGTTTTAGATTTTTGTCGATGAACGGCATTGTTGATAGTAGTGATATCGATTATGAGGATACAGGTGAAGAAGACTCTTCAATGTCGATTTATTGGGAGTCAAATACTGACTGGCAAAATAACGCTAGATATTATTGTGACAGCCAAGAATATAGTGAAGCGGCTTATGTTGATTTTGATCTTGATAATGGGGATGATTTTGATTCTGCTGATGACTTAGCAGGTAGTCCCAATGATCAGAATTACTGGCTTTTCTGTGCACCAAACCAGGAAGCCTGTGATAGTGTTTCCTCCTATTGTGATACTGATTGTTACAATGTAAACACAAAATTGAAAATAGAGGCAGACTGTGGCATGGAAGATGGATTTAGTAGTCATGAATTTAATGATTTTTGTGATATTGATGATTGGTCTAGATCTGAATGTGAAATTGACTATGTCAACTTTGATGATGTGTATGTTTATATGTATGTTTACGAGGCCCCTATAGTTAAGAGTTACAACAACCAGCAATGTTTGCGTCCTGAGTGTGATTCAGGGTCTTGTTGCGATGCTGGCACTAAAAAATACAAAGCCAATGGAACGTATTGTGGTTCTCTGTATGATCTGCGTTGTGACAACCCTAATAGTTGTAGCGGCTCTGCCAAGCAGCCGATCTGTAGTGGAAATTCCGAGAATTGTTATACGAGTAATTACCTCACTATCGGTTATCCTTCTGAATGTTATGGGAGAAGTTGTTCCATGGCAACCTGTGGTGAATGTAACCAGTATGGGAGTTGTATTGCTCACCCTGAAGGAATTGAGTGTTATACTGACAATGATTGTGATGATGGTGATCCTTACACGATGGATGATTGTATTAACCCAGGGCAATGCTGGAGTGCGTATTGTACTTCGTATACCTGGTGCGGGAATCGTCGATGTGATTTTGGCGAAAACGCTGAAATCTGTCCCAAGGATTGTTCTGCCCAGTGTGGTGACGGGTTCTGTACGCACAATGAAACTCCACTGACTTGTTTACGAGATTGTCCCACGACCTGTGGTGATACCTATTGTGCAGGCCAGGAAAATGCTCAGAACTGTGAAGTCGACTGTCCACCAAGGTGTGGTGATACGTACTGTACCCATAACGAGAATCCAGTAACCTGTCCGCAAGATTGTCCTACGACTTGTGGAGATCGTTTTTGTACTGGTTGGGAGAATGCCCAGAACTGTGAACAGGATTGCCCTGCAATCTGTGGTGATACCTTCTGTACACACAATGAAAATGCCTATACCTGCCCTGAGGACTGCTTAGCATTCTGTGGCGATGAGTATTGTACCTCTGGGGAAAGCTTTTGTAATTGCGAGCAGGACTGTTCTCCAAGCTGTGGTGATGGCTGTTGTTCGTTGGATGCAGGTGAGTCATGCAGCACCTGTTTTCAGGAATGTGGGTTTTGTAATTCCTCAATCCAGTACAATTTGAGTTACGATGAAAATGGAAACCTTGTGCAGGGTGTTGACTTTTACTATGAATACAACGGGTTTAATCAGCTCCGCAGACTTCGAGAAGGTAATGGCAGTGGCAGGATTCTTGCTGAGTATTCTTATGGTCCTGCAGATGAACGGGTAAAGAAAGTTGAGTACGATACCTTTGGTAATAACAAAACCACCTATTATGTGAATGACAACTACCTTGAAGTCCATGACCGAGATTCTATCTTTCGAGAGGTGTACTTTAAAGATAGAAACGGTGTTATTCTTGCAAAACAGGATGATGTTGGTCTGTACCATTTCCATCCCGATCATCTCGGTAGTACAGTGTTGGTAACGGATGAAGCAGGAAATGTTGTTTCTGAAACATCTTATCTTCCTTTCGGCTTAGTCATTGATGGTGGTGATGAACGAAATCTGTTTACCGGCAAAGAGCTTGAACGAGAGACAGCCATGTATTATTACGGTGCACGATATTATGATGCGTTCTTGCGGAGATTTACTCAGCCTGACACGGTCTTCTCTGATGTGTATAATCCTCAAGCTCTGAACAGGTACAGTTACGTGTTGAACAACCCTATGAAGTACACGGATCCTGATGGGAACACTCCCTGGGATGTTGTCGATGTAGGGTTTATGCTGTTAGACGCCAAGACCTTTAAGAAAGATCCTACCTTGGCTAATGCTGCTTGGTTAACGCTTTCAGTAGTCTCTTTAGCACCAGTGCTCCCAAATATATTGGGCTATGGTCATCATGCGGATGATGCTGTTCAGTACAGCGACGAAGCGTTGGAAGCTGGAGGAAAGTTCTTCACCAGAATGGAAAGAGTGGGCGTGGCACAGAAGGCCGTTTCTAATATGGATAGGTTAAATCATGGGTGGAGTAAACATGCTAAACAGTTGGGCCTAAAGCAATTTAAAGGTGGGTCTTGGAAAGCAGAAAGACAGGCTTGGAAAGAATTTAATCAGAATGTTATTGAGACAGGAAAGGCTTTTGAAGGTCATAAGCTTGGTGGAGAAGCTGTTACTGGTTATTATAAAGTAGTTGATGGAAAAGATATAGTAACATTTGTATTTACTGAAGGTCCTAATAAAGGGTTAATTGCTACTACTATAAAGGCAAGTGATGATAAGTTAATTAAATGGGGGTTAAAGTGATGAAGAAAATTGATGAGTTTAAAAAGTTATTTGAGAAATTGATTAGAAAAGAAATTGATACGAGTAAGTTTGAAATCTTATTTAATAAAACCTTTTTTGAGGGAGGTCTTTTAAAACAAATGAAATCTGAGGAATTTGATGTTTTAGATGAAGTTTGGGGATATGTTGAATTCTATAATCCTGATGAGACTAAAAGAAAAAAAGATTCTGCATTGAAAGATGAAAAAGAGATTCTTGAAGTTGTAAAAGTTGCATTAAAAAAATTAAAAGAACTAGAAGAAAATGAAAAATAATATCCCGTACCTTATCATAGCAATCCTTTTCTTACTGATACCTCTAGCTGCTGCAATAAACTCTGATGATATCTTTCTTTACCCTGACGATACCCATGACATGAGCGAACAAGTGGAGGAGAGTAGTGTTAACGTTCAATCAGACGACGTTGATCAGCCAACCAACGAAGAAAAGATTCAGGAGTTCTTGGACATGAAAGAAGCATTACAAGAGGCTGATGATACGGATGTTCCTCCGTTGATTGATGGAGCATCCATTGCCGTAGATCGAACAGAGCCTTTCCTTCATAATCCGACGGTACCAAAACAAGAGTTTATGGAAACAAAGGGATATTACTCAACGAGTTTATTTACCGGTGCTGCAACGTATTCGTATGCATTTGACGTTCCACCTGGGATTGGTGGTTTACAGCCAACCGTAGCATTGAGTTATAACAGCCATAATAGCAGGAATATTCCTTCCTTGGTAAGTTCAGCATGGGATCTTACGCAGAATTACATTCAACGAGACGTGCAGCATACGGTTGAAGATGTTGTGGACGATACCTTCAAACTCTACTTAGATGGTGAAGAATATGATTTAGTCTATGATGGGAGTAGATATCACACTGAAGTTGAATCCTATCTTTTCATTACCAATAGTTCGGGTGGTGCCGAGGGCGAGTATTGGATAGTCAAAACAAAAGATGGCACGGTTTTCCGATTTGGTTACAATGATGATGCAGTGCTTAGGTCTAATCTCCATGATTATATTTGGCGATGGAGCCTGGATGCGATTACTGATGTCCATGATAACAGCGTGAGTTACTCATACCACGAGAATTACGAAGGTGATTTTGGTAGTGTCTATCCTCAGGAGATTACTTATAACCATGAAAGGATGCGGAACATTGTGTTTATCTACGAAACTCGACCTGATGTTTTTGAAACCTATGTCCAGGGGAATAAGCAACGATATTCGCATCGTCTCAAAGAAGTACGCATAACCTTTAATGATGAGCAGGTACGAAAATACGTTCTTGAATATGCAAGCATTACTCAAACAAGAGCTTATCTTTCAAAGATATATCGCTATAATCAAGACAGTTCACAATTCTTTACCACATCGTTTGATTATTTTCCTTTAGAAAAAGGCTGGACACGGAACGATACGTGGATATCTCCTGTTGACTTTGAGGTTGACGATTATGATACAGGGGTTAGGTTTGTTGATCTGAACAGAGATGGCTTACTTGATATTATGCAAGCCAAAAAAGAAAGTAGTGGTGGTATGAAGAGTGTCTGGTTAAACAATGGTAATGGATGGACATCACAACCGGGTTTAAGCCCTTGGCAGTCTCCAGTATATTTTGTGCATGAACGTGATAATAGTAAGGGTGTGGATAAGGGAGCACGGTTTAGTGACCTTAATAATGATGGTTTTACCGATCTTGTTGTTGCAGATCATGACCAATCTGATCCTGTTAAAAAGACGTATTTTAACATGGGCAATGGCTGGCAGGAGTATGTTGCCTGGACACCACCGCTCTATTTTGTTGAAGAGTCCAGAGATAAAGGTGTTACGTTTTATGGTACTGAGAATGGCGTAAGATTTGTTGACCTTGACAATGACGGTAGAGGGGACATGCTGAGATCAGAGAATGAAGAAGCTAACATCAAGGAAGTCTGGATGAATACTGAAGGAAGCTGGGTGCGTGAAGAATCTCGATGGGATCCGCCAAACTATTTTGCCACTAAAGGGGATGTAGAAATCCAAGGATATGATTTTGAGATTGAAGGAACTGATAGTGGTCTGCGTTTAGATGATGTTAATGGTGATGGTCTTCCTGATCTGTTGTACAGCCGAGAAGAGTCATCGCGTACGCAAGTGTATCTTAACGATGGAATGAACTGGCAGCAGGACGCTTCTTACGAGATTCCAACCTACTTTGTGTATGACGATGATAGCCGAGAAGGTGCTGATTACGGTACACGGTTAATGGATATTGATGGTGACGGCCTTGTCGATATTGCAAGAGCTGTTGACGGTGTAAGCACGGTCTGGATAAATAACGGAAAAGGTTGGACACAAGATAACAGCTGGACTATTCCTCTTGATTTTGTTTCTGACAAGAAAAACAGAGGAGTACGGATAACGGATGTGAATGGCGACGGTTTCATTGATATGGTGAAAACGAACGATGGTAGAGTAACGTATCTTCATAGAGGTACGAAAGACTTTTTATTGAAACAAATAACGAATGAACTTGGAGGAACCATAACTCTCGACTACAAAAAATCTGTTTCTTTTGATAATACCGGAGATGACAGTATTAGTGATCTTGGTTTCAATCTATGGGTTGTTGATTCCATCACTGAAGATAATGGTCTTACTGATCAACATCAACTTTCTCGAGTAACGAAGATTGATTATCAAGATGGAAAATATAACTATGCTGCACAGGAATTTTTGGGTTTTAATTACGCTGAAGAAGAGTTTGCAACCGGAGAATTAGTTAAACATTGGTACTATCAGGACGATGCACGGAAAGGAAAAGAGTATAGGCAGGAAGTATGGCAAGATAACAAAAAATATGATGTGGTTGAGAGTGAATGGAGTAGAACTATCACCGCACCTTATACGGTCCAATTAGCAAATGTTACGAGACAGAATTTTGATGGGCAAGCTACTGCGAAGAGTGTTAAAGAGGAGTATATGTATGATACGTATGGTAACCCGTATCGTACGAACTATTATGGGGATCTTAGTATTGTTGGTGATGAAAAAGAAGAGGTCTATCTGTATGTGTACAATCCCTCAGCGTGGATTGTGGATACACCAAGATCATATGAGTTAAAGGACAACATCGGTGGAAGAACAATACAACAACGTGCGTATTCGTATGATAATAAGGGGTATGGTCTTGCACCAACAAAAGGGGACCTTACCAAAAAAGAAGAGTGGCTAGCATTTGGTCAAAATCCGATCACCACCTATTCGTACGATACCTATGGAAATAAGGTGACCGAGACTAATCCAAACGATTATACAACCACTGTTGGCTTTGATGAAATTACTCATACCTTTCCTGTTTTAACAAGAAACGCTCTAGGACAAGAATTTCGTCTAGGGTATGATGCTGCAACAGGAAACCTATTGTATGAAGATGACCCTAATGGGTATCGAAAGACCTCTACGTATGACTCTTTTGGAAGAAAAATCAAAGCGATTTCTCCGTATGATAACGAAACGTATCCAACACAGACGATTGCGTACAATGTAACCACACGTCCCATCACGATTATGCTAAAACAACGAGAAGTGAGCAATGAGCAAGGAACGTATGATTCATACACTTTTCTAGATGGATTCGGAAGAGTTATTCAGACAAAGAAAGAAGGTGAACAGGGTTACATCACTCTAGACTTCTTTTATGATACAAAAGGAAGAATTACAAAGATAAGTAACCCTTATTATAGTCCGACCACTGAATATACCACTCCTCAAACTGTTGCTTCAGTAACCTACACCTACGATGCTGTTGATAGGATTACTCGGCTGACAAATCCAGATACATCAACGAGAAGGATTCAGTATAATCACTGGAACATTAAATCGTTTGATGAAAATAATGTCTCAATGGAATATGATCTGAATGCGTATGGAAACGTTAAGCGTGTGACTGAATACTTGAATGATACCATTTTCTTAACAACGTACGGTTATGATGCAAGCAATAACTTAGTTAACATAACCGATGATATGAACAATGTTTATTTGTTTTATTATGATAGCCTCAACAGACTTACGGTTATTAATGATCCGGATCTTGGCAGGTGGAATTTTAGTTACGATCCCTCGGGGAATCAGATCGGTATTCGTGATGCACGGAGCATTAACAAAACCATTGAATATGACGAACTTAACAGAATAAAAAAGGAATACTCATCACCACAAGAGATCATAATTTACACGTATGATCAGGATACGCTTGGCACACTCAGTAATCTTGAAACGTCAGAGATGTCTATTACATACGAATATGATCAACGGCTGAGGTTGATAACAGAACGGAAAGTGCTTGGCAGCAATACCTTTACAACCCATTATACCTATGATGCAATGGATCGGATCACATCAATCAGTTTACCAAATGGGCAGGATGTTGTGTATAACTACAATACCCAAGGAGAGCTTGACCGAATCAGTGACGTCATTACCAATATCAATTACAATGAAGTAAACACCCCTCTAGTTATTGCACATGCAAATGCAATGAACACAACTTATAGGTACTATCCCAATAACTTTAGGTTACAGCGTATACAAACAGGAACCGACCAGAATTTGAGCTATGGTTATGATAAAGCTGGAAATGTCATAGCCCGTAACGATACCTCCAATAACCTCTTCCACACGTATAGGTATGATACGCTTTATAGACTTTCTGCAGTTGGTGGGAATTATACCTTACGATACTCCTATGATCCTCTTGGAAACTTATTGGGAATCTCATTTGGGATAGAGGATACACAAAGTGTCAATACGAAGGATGTTATCTTTGCTTATCCTCAGCTTGTAACGCGAGAAGATATGCCGATCCATGCTCCCTTAGGAGTATTTATTGAAAGCATTGGTGAATGTGACCAATCTCAAACACGATTATGTAAAAATCAAAATGGTGTTTGCAGAGGCAGCAGAGAACCTTGTGAGGAATATCAGTGGCAGGGTTGTAGTCCACAAGATTATGGGCATGATTATCAGGAAGAAGAGGCTCTTTGCGATGGTCTTGATAATGATTGTGATACTGCTGTTGATGAAGGATGTGAGTGCATCGATGGAAATGTCCGAGCATGCCTCAAACAGAGAGGTGTCTGTTCAAACAGCGTTGAAACCTGTGTTGCAGGAAAGTGGGAAGGTTGTGATTATGGAGCAAGCTATGAGACCGTAGAAGTAACGTGTGATCGATTAGACAATGATTGTGACACTACGGTAGATGAAGGATGCCAATGTATGAATGCTCAAGTACGGAATTGCCCACTCCAGTTAGGTGTCTGTAAAGGAAGCAAGGAAACCTGTACTGCATATCAATGGCACGGTTGTAACGCTGGAAACTATGGCAGTAGGTATCAGAAACAAGAATCACTTTGTGATGGACTTGACAATGATTGTGACGGTAGCATCGATGAAGGATGTACAAAGAGCGTTGACCTTAAAGGCATTGAACTCGTAACAAGGCCTGTGCAGCCAAGAGAAGGCCAAGAATATGCTTTGATCGTACGATTTACGAATCAGAATACGGATAATATTACGGTGCCATTTATGGTAACTTTGGGAGCGAATTGGTTAGGTGATAAAGAACCAAGGAGTTGTTCTTTTAGAGGATTATCTGCTGGCCAACAAAAAGAGTGCATGATCCATTTTTCCTCTGCACGAATAGGAAATTATGCGTTCAATTGGACACTCGATTCCTCGAATGATATTCGTGAGACTAACGAAACGAATAATGTCCTGTCAGGAAACTTTGACGTGAGTGCAGTTGGTATTCCAGACCTCCAAGCATTACGGCTGTTTACCACACCTGAACAAGTCGTTGAACATAAACCATTCAATCTTTCCTTTGATTTTAGCAATGATGGGACAGGACTCGTAGGAGATGTATTTGAGGTAAAACTCAGTCTGAACGGAACCTCTCATCGTTGTACCTTTGATCATTTACAAAAGAGAGAATCAGCTACCTGTACCTTTGAGAACATAAGTCTTCATGCAGGAACGTATCTTACTGATGCCTTTGCAGATAACCTTAATTTTATTGATGAAATAGACGAAAGAAATAATCAGCTCCAAACAAGTATTACGGTTAAATCAGATTTTAAAACGGCTATTGTGCCAGCTGCTATTAATCAACCACCGGTTATTGAAAATGTTTTTGCAGAATTCGATCCTGTTTACGATGATGTCTCCAATAACCTGTATGCAACCATTATTGATGATGATCTCGATAAAGTGTGGGTTTCTATAAAACCACCCGGAGGGACATTTGAGGATTATCGAGTCTTTTTTAACGAGGGAGATCTCTGGAAAGCACCTCTCAATGAAGTCAATTATGCAATCAGAACAGGAAGTGCTCCTGTCCAGTACCTGTTTAAAGCAGTTGATCAACAAGAAAATTATGCTGAGTCTGTGATTTATGACTTTACTGTTGAAGATGGATCGCCGAGTGTTATCCAGAATTATCCACCGAATGGGAAAACCTTCAAAAACAGATCAGTTGATCTTTTCTGTAGTTTTAGTGATCCATCCTTTAATCTAAAACAGCTACAGTTTTATTCGAATCGGAGTGGATGGAATGTTGAGCAAGACTATTATTGTGGCATGAATGAGACGCCGTATGATTCTTTCAGGGATGAAGAAGGAGGACCTTTTTTTCCAGGAAGTGCACTATTTTTTGCTGGTAGAGTCAATGAAATAACTTATGATTCAATGTTTTTAGTGCGTGAAATCAATACCAATAACCTCTTTACTGGATTTGAAGCACATACGGCAATGAATAGTACTGTTCCGAATCTTTCTATTGATATGTATGTGTGTTACACAACAGCTAACGGATTATCAGATCGCCAAAGTTTTGAAGAAACATGTACATCTGTACCTTATAAAATAGTTACCGATTTTCCTCTCCATACATGGGGAACCTTTACGAAGGAGTGGAAAACAATTCCATTTGACAGGCCAATTCCTCTAATCGGAGGAGTAAACTACATTTTTTATATCCAAACAAATCCAGGGGCTAATGGGACTTATACCATCTTGACATCACAAAGTGAGGGGCATCTTATGAATCAAGCACTGAATCAGCAATGGTTAAATGCATGGGGTTATACATCACAATTTCGTTTACTCAGTGATTCTTGCCAGAACTTAACAATCAACACTACCTTAAGCAACCTTGACAATGGCCGATATACATGGAACTGTCATGCAACCGATCATGAGGAGGATAATGGGGAAATGCCTAATGAAGCGTGGGGTCAAAATAGAACCTTTGTTGTTGATGCTGGACATGAGGTCAATTTGACACAGGATTAAGAGATAAGTTTATCTATGAACCAGCACCCCATGAATGTAAAGAAACAAAAAGAAAACAGTTTCTCCTGTCGGAGCACCTACACGAACACAGGTGTTGTTCGTAAAGTCGATGTGCTCCACAGCATCAAGCAGAACTTGGACAAAGTCAGTGGTAGTGTAAGGGGAATTCTTCCCAACAACGCAAAATATATCTTCTAGAAACCGTTTATTTTACT
>JACPJR010000002.1 GCA_016187565.1 Candidatus Woesearchaeota archaeon | reverse complement strand
CTTTGTAAGCTTTCGACCCTTCTTTCTTATGTTTTGCAACAAGCTTGTAAACCATCTGCCTGCTGATTTTTTGAATTCTTGCTATAGAAGTAGCACTTCTACCGCTTCTGTATTGCTGTACTACCCACTTTCTTTTTTTTCTTTCAATTTTTCCATTTAAATCACAAAAAGTGCAGAAATCTCGGCTTATTATTAAAGTGTAAACTAATAATCAAATTAAACAAATAAAAAGCATCACGCAAACATTTATATAGGTCAATGACTTCATACTTGTCAATTGTTAAGTTCTAAGGGTGAGGTGACGCAAATGGCAAAACATGAACTTCCTGCACTCGGCTATGCCTATAGTGCGCTTGAACCGTACATTGATGAACAGACCATGAAGATTCATCATACGAAACATCATCAAACCTATATTGATAAGTTAAACGCTGCATTAGCTGATCACAAAAATCTGCAAACAAAGACCGTTGAAGAACTCCTCATGGATCTTGATAAGGTTCCTGAAAGCATTCGGACAGCAGTAAGGAATCATGGTGGTGGACATGCTAATCACACGTTTTTCTGGCAGATAATGGCTCCTCATGCAGGTGGTGACCCTTCGGGAAAAGTTGCAGATGCCATTAAGAAAACGTTTGAAAGCTTTGAAAAATTTAAGGAAAGCTTCACCAATACTGGGATAGCTCGATTTGGTTCTGGCTGGGCTTGGCTTGTAGTAAACAACGGTAAATTAGAAGTGTATAGCACTGCAAATCAAGATAGTCCTTTAATGGAAGGAAAAATTCCAATTTTGGGTGTTGATGTTTGGGAACATGGCTATTATCTCCTTTACCAATGGAATAGGGCTGAATATCTTAAAAACTGGTGGCATGTCGTCAACTGGCGGCAGGTTGAAGAAAATTACAAAAAAGCTAAGCAATCTTCTTAGAACTGAGAAAAATTAACAGGATTTATTCCCATCGTTACTGGTATCTCTCTCAACTGGTATTGTGCAAGTCGGTATGGAATCATTTCTCTATTTTTTGCAGAAACAAAACTGCTAACTGCACGATAAAATAATTGATCAACATTATCTCCAGATTGTTCTGGAAAAAAATCAGCAAGTTGAGCAAAACCTAATTCAATTCTACTTTTAGCTTCCATGTTCATTGTACCATTTCTTACATGGTCACGACGTTTCCAATCGTATGCTCTTTTACTGCTTTCCCCTAACATTCGAGAAAATTCTTTATGTTGTCTTAATGCTGACCAAACTCTAAAATTTCCAAATTGTATCTCTAATGATTTTAAAACTTCACCTGAATATTGTGGTAGGTCACGTTCCTGATCCCAATAAATATCAATAGGCCTATCACCAACAAATTCCCATAAAATATGGGTAGCATCTCTATCAACATGGTCTCCCCCAGTAATTGAATGTCTTAAACATAAACATTTAGCAAGTTCTACTACTCCAGGATTTGTATAATTCAAAGTATGATATGTTGGAGTTCTCATGACACCCAAAATCTTATCAAAAACCTTAATTAATCCTTCATCGGTTGCTCCTTCTGAATATTTTATAACGACTCTTGGAACTTCTCTTTTAACATAATAATCAGCAAGAACACCAACAAGTGCCTCCTCAAGAGGAACACTTCCGTCTGATTCAGAAGTCCAATCTCTTCGAACTTGCTCAGTCTTTCTCCTAATTTTTTCTTTCCATTCTTTTCTTGCTTCATCTTCCAGAGACATAATTATTCAAATGGCTATTTCTTTAAAAACGTTTGTCCTTGTATACTCTAACCGCTATATTAAAGAACATAATCCTTAATATAATAGTTTCTATCACCTTCTCTCAGCATGGCAACCCTCAAAACAAATGATAAAGCTCTCGAGATTCCTGACGGAAGTCCTATTAAAGATGCTGCCGAAGAGCTAGGAGTTCCGTTTGCTTGTTCATCGGGCATGTGTGCTATCTGCCGGGTTGAGATTGAGGAAGGTGTGGATAATTTAGAACCATTAAATGAGAATGAAGAAGCCCTGGGAATGGATGAGCACAACCGATTGGCATGCCAGTGTAAAATTAAAAGTGGTATGGTAAAAATCAAGTTCTAAAAGGAGAAAAAGGAAAGAAAAAAAATTAGAAAGAAAAAATTTACTCCTTATGCTTGTTTCTCAACAGCCCATGCTCCTGGTCCGGTTAAAAACAAACTGACAAGACCAGCAACCGCCAAGAGATGGAATGCTAAACTCACTGCTGCCATAGGGTCGGTAGCAAAACTAGGTATAACGACCATGACAGTGGCGACCAGCATGATAACAACCAGTGGCCATACAGCATACTTCACCTTCCAACCAACAAGGACAGCAGCACCAAAGATAATTTCAGAGAGAATAAGCACCCATGCAAAAAATCCTCCTGCAGCGCCAAAACCAAGATTGGTAAGCAAATCAACAGCCATACTCGGATTGCTGAGTTTAAACAATCCAGGCACTAAAAATAACAGCCCGACAAAAACGCGGAGAACCGTTGGTCCATAGTTTTTATAGTTTTCCATAGAATCACCTCATGTTTTACGCATAAGGCAGTGCCCCCGTTGCCTATTGGTTTATCATGACAAGGCAATAGACTTTATAAACCTATCGCTGATGGAATTAACAAAGAGCAAGATTTAAAAAGAAAAGGAAAAATCGGCGTGGTAGATCAGGGAGTTACCGGAATGAAAAAAGGAAATGATAACGTGCAACAGACACTTGCAGCAGATGCACTTTTACTCCATGAAAAGTATCACGGAAAATTATGCGTGCAAGGCAAAGTACCTCTGAAAACAAGGTATGATCTCAGTTTAGCCTACACCCCCGGAGTTGCGGAGGTATGTCGGCTTATTGCAGAACATCCTGAAGCAGCATTTTCTCATTCGCTGAAAGCAAATAGTGTTGCTGTGGTTTCAGATGGATCCTCAGTGCTTGGCCTTGGCAATATTGGTCCGTTAGCGTCTATTCCAGTTATGGAAGGAAAAGCATTACTCTTCAAGGAATTTGCCAATATTGATGCATTTCCGATTTGTGTTGATACACGATTTTGTTCTGTTGTCGATATGGTAAAGGCCATTGCGCCTGTCTTTGGAGGCATTAATTTGGAAGACATCAAAGCACCAGAATGTTTTCTTGTTGAACAAGCACTCCAGGATCTTGGTATTCCTGTCATGCATGATGATCAGCATGGAACAGCTGTTGTTGTTCTTGCAGCTTTGTTGAACGCGGCAAAAGTGGTTAAAAAGGATATCAGCCAACTCAAGGTAGTCATCAATGGAGCTGGTGCAGCAGGAAGTGCGGTAGCAAAATTACTCCGGTGTGTTGGCCATCCAGATCGGAAGGTTTGTATACCCGTGAAAGAAGTCATGGTGTGTGATTCTAAAGGAATTATTAGTCCTTCTCGCAGTGATCTCAATGTATTCAAACAAGAGTTATTAGTCTACACAAACCCATTCAAGAAGGAAGGGACATTACCTGATGCGCTCTTAGGAGCAGATGTCTTTATTGGCGTCTCGCGAGGAAACCTGTTGAAAAAAGAAGATATTAAGGGAATGCAAAAACAATCAATTATTTTTGCCATGGCAAATCCTATTCCTGAAATTATGCCTGATGAGGCGTATGCAGGTGGTGCTGCTGTTGTTGGTACTGGAAGATCAGATCTACCGAACCAAATAAACAATGTCTTAGGGTTTCCTGGCATCTTTCGAGGAGCATTGGATACAAAGGCAACGAAGATAACTGAGACCATGAAGATCGCCGCAGCACATGCACTGGCAACAGCCGTAACCAAGCCAACAAAAGATAATGTTCTTCCTAATCCATTGGACAAGTCAGTTGTGCCTCGGGTAGCTAAGGCAGTTGCCGACGCCGCACGAAAAGAAGGATGTATACGACAGAAATAAGAACCGCAATAAGAAGTCATCTTTCTTTTTGGAGCACGCTAACAATGCCTTTGTTCGCATCAACTTCTATAAAATCATCATCCTTAAGAACCTGCGTTGCAATTTTTGTTCCTATAATACACGGTTTTTTTAATTCTCTGCTCACAATAGCTGCATGACAAGTTATCCCGCCTTCATCAGTCACAATAGCGGATGCACGTTGCATTAAAGGTACAAAGTCAGGGGTTGTCATCGAAGTAACTAAAATTGCTTTATCTTTCATTTTTTTGAATTCAAGAACTCCTCTAATAATCCTTACTTCTCCTGTTGCAATTCCCGACGAGGCAATTTGACCGGTTATCATCATTTCTTCCTGATGTTGGTAATTTTCAACAAGGAATGGTTGGTCGTACGATAAGGTCATTACTCCTTTTGCAAATAAGAGTTGCCACGTTTCTGTGAGTCTTCTCTGGACTTCATCTTTTGGGAATTGCTGTTTGTTTTTTAAAGTCGAAAGTATCTCTTCATAGGTAAGAAAGACAAATTCCTGTAGGGTCAAACCAATCTTTTCAGCCAATAATTCAAATAACTGCTTTGCATGATATCCTGCTTTGGTATACACGTCAAGTCTATAGGTTCTAAAATATGCCAGACTCTGGGCTAATTCAATAATCTCAATTTCCTTTTTTGACAAGGTAAGACTTTTGTATGTTGCTTTAAGGATTTTACGCTGAACACCAGCTTTGCTTCTTAGGTAATTTAGATCCTTGATAACACGCTGAGCGTCTAATGTTTCAATTCTTTGAATGATTAACTTTTTATCCCACGGATCTCCAACAAACTTGGTAAAAGAAAACCAACCAAATGCATGAAGGTGTCTATCGATCATTTTTTCTATTGCTTTATCAACGGTTTTACTATTTTTATGATAAGCCAATCCTATCTCATAGAGACTTATCAACTCTTTAGTCCCTTCAGTGGGAATGGGTGAAGCAGTTAAGAGAGAAAAATAATGATTGTTATTTCGACGACTATGTTGTTTGATAATAGCCTTGACTTTTTTTTCAACGTGACTTTCAATCAGAATCGGAAAATACATTGATGGCCCAAATACTAAGCAGAGGTCACTAAATTTCTCAAATACAACCATTGGATCATGAATAATAGATTTAGCAATTTTTGCTGAATACGACAGAAGTTCATTTCCTTTTTTAAAAAGTTTATCCAGCACTATTTTGAGATATTGAAATTCTGTTTCGTTGAGGATTTTTTCAGTACAATCCTGAAAACGGTTTACTTCACTCTCTAAATAATAATTTACATAATCCACAATAAGATAATGATCAAGACCGCAATCCAAGCCAAGCGCTTCATTGAAATATTTGGTCTGAATACCATTGTAAAAATAAGAACTAATCAAAATACTTTGGCCTCGTCGCTCAACAACCTTTATCCATTTGCCTCGAACATGCATCACCTGAAGAAGGAACTTCTGTGTATATAAATATTCGTCAAGTGCTCTTACTGTTTCTCGAATGTGATCACCGGAACAGTCATGTCTTTGATATCTTTTATGACTGAGACTTCGCTATACTTTATGATGAGAGCGAAAAAATACGAGCGGAGTGCATTCAAAAAAAGGAGATAATCCTTTTTGTCTTGACTCAACACCTCAATCACTAGTTCACGATTGCCAATCAAAGCAGAAAATGAGCGCACATGGGGGTCAGCAAGAAGGTAAGCATACAATGCCTCTCCCTGAGAGGAATTAATTTCAAGCACAAGAACTGATAAATGATATCCCAACGTATTATAATTAACAACAAGGTCATACTTCACCAAAGATTTTTCTTGAAGCTTCTGCAACCGAGAGGTAATGGTATCAACACTCATACCTGTTTTCTTTGCAATATCAAGAATATGCTGTCGTGCATCATTCTCTAATGCTTTTAAAATGCTATAATCACTTTCATCTATGGTGATAATAGGTGATGAAGGGATTATTTTAGGTGGTAAATCATTCTTAAGCAAGGGATCATATTCCTTGTAGGTTTTTGAGAGAATCATCACCTGATATTCCTGCACGTTTTTTTCTTTCAGGACATTTTCAAGTAATCTGTCCACTGACCGAACAGAATCTGCGAGAATTTCCAGCCAAAAATCCCACTGACCAGTACATTGAGCACAAAAGATTATTTCAGGAATCTGCTGAACTACCTGCAAAAACTTCTGCTCCTCCTCAGGTGTCAAAACATGTAAACGCAAAAAAAGTGTATACTTGTCATAGCCCAATATTTTGTAGTTGACATCTAAAAAAAATTTACTGATAACCTCGGTCTTAACTAATTTATTAATACGATAGAGTACTGCATCCTTTGAGAGAGAAACTTCACCACCTATTTTTGCTAATGGTGTTCGTGAATTCAGATGAAGAATGCTCAGGATCTTTTTGTCTTTTTCATCAGGTATATTACTTTTTTTCATGTTTTTAAGAAAAAAGTTGTGTTCTTATATAAATATTACTATTTTTTATTAAGAATAGAGCGAAAAGATTAAATATTACCCTTATTCAGTAATCACTAAGAAGTAATGATAACGTCAAGGTGGTGATATACATGGCAATTACTAATGGTATGGAACGTCAACCGTCTTTAACAAGTATTGTATTGGCAGGAACTGCAGGAATTACAAGTCTTGCATTGGCAGGAGTTCTAGCACTTGGAGGAGTTGGTTGTGCCCAAAAATCAACTGAAAATACCCCAACAGGGAATTCTTCTGTACAAACGCAACCACAATACCCAATAAGACAGATCTCAGGAAAAATTGTTGGAATTGATGAAGATTCTTTTGCTATTAGAAATCATTATTACGGTGCAAATTTTGAATTTGAACATCTAAGAATTGAAACATCCGACGGAAAAATACACAAACTTATCTTTCCAGGTCCATCAAATTATCAAACTGGAGATTCAGTTGATTTACAATATAGAGAACAAGAAAGGGTGCCTTATGTTGATTTAATTAAGGAGAGTACTGGTTTTGAGCATCCTGAATCTTTTTTGTGTCAAAATGGTTTTTTTGAGGTTGATGGCCTAATACAAAGATAAGATGCCTGCCCTATTCTACGGCATCCTTTGAGAGAGAAACTTCACCACCTATTTTTGCTAATGGTGTTCGTGAATTCAGATGAAGAATGCTCAGGATCTTTTTGTCTTTTTCATCAGGTATATTACTTTTTTTCATTTTTTTAAGAAAAAAGTGGTAATTTTATATAAATATTACTATTTTTTATTGGAAATAGGGCGAAAAGATTAAATATAACCCCCTAGTTAGTAATCACTTAAGAGTAATTATGAAATTAATGTGGGTGATATAAATGACAGCAACATATGACACTATTGAACAACGATTGGAGGAGTTATTTGGCAGCAGAGATGCTGGAGAGCAGCAAGAGATACGCCAGAGATTAGCACAAGCACGGCGTTTGCCACGAGAAACCCCTCTAACACCAGATAGTAGATTACCGACAGATAAACGATTGTATCCTACAACGATAAACGCCGAAAGAGCGGAACAGGGGATGCAGGGATTAGAGGTTAGGTTAATTACCGATATATTTTCAGAGTTATTGCCCCAGGCATACTGGTTTGCAGCGCAGTACTTTCCAACGAATGAGATAGATCCACAAACCACGTGGGCTGACTTTTTGGAATCAAGTTGGAAAACTCCTGTGGTGACAGCACCTTCAGGAAGCCAAGAATTCATTAAATATGTCTGTGCAGCTGTTATTGATAAAGAAGGCAACTATGGCCAAAAAGGAGCAGTGATTGGCGCCGCCGATGGTACATTCTTGGCAAATCATGATACCAATACGCTTTACTTGTCGCACATTGCCGTGCTCGAGTCTGCACGAAAACAGGGCATTGCAAGTGCTTTGGAGAACGCCATGCTTTCTGCCTGCAACACGCTAGCAATGGATGCTGAGAAACTGCTTGGAACAACCTATACACTAACTCCAAATGGCATGAAAGTCCAATCCATGTGCGGTGAAATTGAATTTGCGAACTTGGCTAGTGAAGATGGTGTTCACGCAACCGTTGGCAGGCACATTTTCCATGGTAAAAACGGCTTATCGGCCTGCGGCATACGAAAGAGAGATGGTGGAGTCAGATATGTGCAAAGTGATACAACCTTTGGTGACAAAGCATACAACGCAGAAGAATGGACTCCTGTCCCCTTATACTTTGCACTACGATGGATAGGCAATGAACAAACGCAGACTGTTCAAGGAAGAACCGTCAAAGCATTGCTTGATTTAATGTACGACGGATTTATTGCAGCAGATATGACACCTGAAGGCGTTGAAGCTGATAGGAACTATGCAAAAAAAAATGTAGGAGCACGAGTAACAATGTACCAATTTCCAACAACGCCTGAACAAGCAGTTGCTTTTGTCCAACAGCAAGGAGAAACCTACGGCATTTTGTCTGGAGTTTACCGAGAACAAAACTTTGCAAAAGACAAAGCTGATTATAAACCAACAATTAGCCCAGGAGATATCCCACTTATTTTAGGGGGAAGATAAAAACGAACAGTGCATTCGTATTCCACTTACGCTGCCCTTTTTGATGTGGCAATTTCTCTTTGGGCATGGTATTTTTTTATAAGCCCCTTGTTGAGATTACCGAGAATAACAGCTATCCGGACAATTGCT
This sequence comes from Candidatus Woesearchaeota archaeon, assembly GCA_016187565.1. NCBI lineage: Archaea > Nanobdellati > Candidatus Woesearchaeota > Candidatus Woesearchaeota archaeon. The sequence continues at coordinate 27,090 of JACPJR010000002.1, read as the reverse complement.
TCTCGTTCCTCAGGAGATGAAAGCCGTTTTCTTTTTTCACGAAGGAAGGCTGCATATTTCTTTATTTGATCTTTGCAATAGTTAAGGTCGTCTTCTTCTAAAAGCTGGGATCCGTATAACTCTTCATTATACGTTGATTCAACAAACACCTCAATTTGTCTCCAAGTACTAGAACGATGGGTAACCCATTCAAGGTTGAATTCCTGCGATAATCGGTAAAAGTTGTCATCATCGGTACCCAGTTCAAGCGGCTTTTCGAGGAGGTGGAGAAGTGCAAAGACTGGTCTCATGCGTTCCCGGTATTCATCCCCAGAAATGAGCTCTTTGCCTACTTCAAGAAGGAGGGATTCTTCTTCGGTTTCAACAACTGCTTTGTATTCTTTAAGGAAGTCTTCATCAGTCGTACCATTCCAACTCCAACTCCCTATTCGCATTGAGGTAAATCCACGCTCTTTTATGCGCAAGAGAATCATATCCTCAAGAGACTTTTCCAGTGGGACAGGAATAAAGGCCGCCTCACCAAAATTGTGACCTTGTGCATCCTCGCTTCTCGCCAGTATTTCGCTTCCTTTTGGAAGTCTTAATTCGCCGACAACATAGGTGTCAGCAGGATTCAGGTTAACAATACGCTTCATCATGAGGTTGACGGGGACAAGAACAGCTATTTTAGCATTTTTCCAGGCATCACCAGCGTCATGACCAGTAACCTTACCATTCAAACAAAAATGGATAGATTCTCGAGGATACTTGACGTCTCTTTTGGACTTGGGTAATTGGATAGTAAACTGGCCAGTTGGTTTTATCATGCCGTTTTCAGGGAAATAGTTGGTTACATGCACAGCTATGAGCTGCTCTGGACGCCATTGCAATCGCAATCTGCGGAGCTCAGCCAATTTCTTTCTGAAAAAAATAATTTTATTCTGTTCTCTTTTTGCCTGCTGACCTGCAAGCTGCCGGAGTTCTTCAAGATCCTGTTGATTGAACAGCTGCTCTACTTCTCTGTTCTCAGCAGCAATTCTCGCTGCTTCATGCACCATGGCTTCCAGAAGGTCGGATGCTGCTTCAAGCGGATGAATTCTTGCGAATGGCTTAAAATGTTCCTCAAACGCTTTAATGCAGGCAACAAGTTCTCTTTTTCTCGCTTCCTCTAAAACAGCGTACCGAAAATAGAATTTTTGCCCATGAAGCCTTACCTCTATTTCCCGTAGTTGGCTCAAAAATAGCCTTGTTGCTGTTCCCTGTTCAATTACTTTCCGGGTGTAGATCAGAAACAATGCTGGAACGCGCTGGACAGCATCTTTATGCTTATAGACAACTTGCTCAAGGAGCATCCTCTCTTCGTTTGAGGTAACACAATGTCGGATAATGGGAATGTTCAATACCCGAGATAGTGTCTTCTCTTCATTTCCTCCATGAAAATCCGCCACTAGATATTTCTTTTGTAGTTCCAGGGAAGTGCCTAACGTTTGTAACTCTTCTTCTGTTTCTTTGAAGATCTGCTCTTTATCTGACATTCTCTGCTTGCGTCTAACAACCCACGAAAAAAACCCACTTGGTGCAATATCAAGCAGGAGATTTGCCTTTCTGACCACCAGCCGGCTCTTTGCACATGATTGTTCCTGCATTCTCCTGAGAATTCTACTGACTTTCTGGATTCTCTGACATGCGATTGCAATTCCTGAAACGCTTGTTGCTGATGTCATTGGTTTATGTTCACCTTCTCGAAGTATCGTAAAATATAAATCTTGCGGTCATTGATTGAGTAATATCGGAAAGCTTCCTAAAAACATCGAAACCTTTATTAATAAGCACAGGATTAGTAGATAGATGGCAAAAAAGCGAAAGCATCTGAGGAAAACTGATCTAGCAGTCATAGCTTGTTTACGTGAGAACGGAAGAATGCCTCTGACGGTCATGCATAAGAGAACCCATATTCCGATTTCTACCTTGCATGACACCATCAAACGATTAGAGAAAAGAGGAATGGTACGGCATGTAAGTCTCCTTAACTTCCCGAATATCAATCATCCCTTTATCGTTCATTATCTTCTTTCTGCAAAGGAAAACCTCAAACGCTATTTGCTCTTCAATCCAAGCGTTAATACCATCTCTGTCATTAATAAAGGAACACATTTCTATGTTGAGTGCGCCTTCAGATCTATCAGAGATAAGACAAAATTCAGAAATAAGGTAACCTCTTATAAACTTAAAAAAGTTCAGGAGATTCCTGTTGCTGAAATTATTAAGCGAGAAGGATTTCGCATCAAAAAAAATGATAAGAAAACAGACCATAGATGGGAGAAAAAATAAATTTTCTATCAGCTAAGGATGTTAACCTTTTTTTGGATGAACTTATTCTTTGGTAATCCACTCGTATCCTTTTTCTTCTAAATGATCAACAAGGCTACCATCACCTTCCATAGCTACCTTACCATCAACCATAATCAAGAGTTTGTCTGGTTTAATATATTCCAGGATTCTTTTGTAATGCGTAATGATTAAAATACATTTCTCTGGAGACATGAAGGTATTAACACCCTGTGCAACAATTCGTAATGAATCAATGTCAAGGCCTGAATCAGTCTCGTCAAGAATGGCTAAGCTCGGATCGAGAACAGCAAGTTGTAATATCTCAGCTTTTTTCTTTTCTCCACCAGAGAAGCCTTCATTGACATACCTGCTGACAAACGATTCGGTTACTTTCAATGCGTTCATTTTTTCTCGCAAGAGTTGCTGAAATGCAGCTATGGTAATAGGATTCTCTTTTGGTCGACGCGCGTTCAATGCCGTACGCAGGAGATTGGTTAAGGTTACTCCTGGGATTTCTTTTGGATACTGAAAGCACAAAAACAAACCACGTTTAGCGCGTTCATCTGGTGAAAGCTGTGTGATATCCTCACCATTGAAAACAATGGATCCTTGCGTAACCGAGTACTGAGGATGACCCATCAAGGTATTGACCAGCGTACTTTTGCCTGCTCCATTAGGGCCCATCAGTGCATGGATCTTTCCCTTCTCAAGAGACAAATGGAGTCCTTTAATAATCTCTTTTCCTTCAACAGACACATGTAAATTATCTATGCTTAATAATGTCATTGTGTTCACCTTATTTCTTCGTAACCTCAGAAACAGTAGAGGAATGAGGAAGACACAACCGAACAGCTTCAAGAGGCAATAATGCACATTTGAGCCTTACCGGTCCAACAGGGATGTGTAACATATCAAGCACTTCTTCTTTAGTTAAGCTGCCGAGGCTTGAAACTGGTTGACCTTTGAGACGTTCAGTTATCAAAGAAGCAGAAGCTATGCTGATTGTACATCCATGACCATGGAACTTAACCTCCTCGATGACATCATCCTTTATCAAAAGTTGCATCGTGATATCATCACCACAAAGCGGATTGGTAGACCTGTGTTCACCGGTTGGATTCGGAAGTCTACCAAAATTTGACGGGTGCTTATACAATGCTAAGATATGTTCCTTGTACATTGCTTCAGTAAATGTATCATCCATGGGATATACCTTCTTTTTCATAACCGTGTTTACTTTTGAAATAATGCTTGTACTTTTTGTAATCCAACGACAAAGGCGTCAATATCCTCTTTTGTTGTATAGACATAAAAGCTAGCCCTGGCAGTTCCATGAACACCAAGAACATCCATCAGTGGCATGGCACAGTGATGACCTCCTCGTATACAGACGCCCTCGTTTCCAAGAATAGCTGCAATATCATGAGGATGAATCCCTTGAAGAGTAAAGGAAAGAATGCCTACACTTTTCCCATGACCTGGATTATAAACCCTGATGCCAGGAACTTTCTTTACGGTGTCAAGTGTATAACGTAAAAGTTCCTCTTCCCAGTGTTTGACATTTGGCATACCTATTCGTGAAAGATATTGAACAGCTGCTGCCAGACCTAAAGCACCAGCAATATGTTGCGTTCCTGCCTCAAACTTCATGGGAAGTTCATTCCATTCTGCAGTTTGGAATGTTACGCTCCGAATCATATCACCACCCGTCTGAAAAGGAGGCATTTTTTCGAGTAATGCACGTTTACCATAGAGTACACCAATTCCTGTTGGGCCGCACATTTTATGTCCAGAGAAGGCTAAAAAGTCAACATCAAGCAACTTCACATTGAGAGGCATCGAAGGGACTGCTTGCGCAGCATCAACAACCGTATATGCACCTACTGCTTTACTTAAGGTAACCAGACGATGAACATCAATGATGGTTCCAAGAGCATTGGAAACAAAAGGAAAGGCAACAATGGCAGTCTTTTTGGTAATCTTCTGCTTCGCATCATCATAGTCTAGTAAAAAATTCTTAGTCATACGAATAAACTTGAGGACCATACGCTGACGCTTTGCCAGCTGTTGCCACGGAACGAGGTTTGCATGATGCTCCATCTGGGTAAGCACAATCTCATTTCTTTTTCCGACAAGGTCCTGTAAGGTATAGGCAAGACAATTCAATGATTCTGTTGTATTTTTGGTGAAGATAACTTCTTCGGGCTGTGCATTGATAAAAGAGGCAATTGTTTTCCGTGCCTGATCATAGTGGAGGGTAGCATCTTCGCTGAGCGGATATAAACCACGATGAATATTTGCATTGAGATACTCATAATAATGCGTGAGAGTGTTTATAACTACCGAAGGCTTTTGGGTGGTTGCCGCATTATCAAGATAGATTAATGATTTTCCCTGTATCTTGTTTTGTAAGAGTGGAAAATCCTTTTTTACTTTTCGGGCGTCGTTATTGGTAAAGACCATAGTTCATTTGCTGTTGGGATGTTGAGATAATGCTTGGAGCAAGAGCTGCGTAATACGTTGCTGCATATGTTGCTCTTTAATTTTTTGGAGAACGGGCATGAAATAACCCTCAACAATTTTCTGCTTTGCGGTTTCTTCATCTAAACCTCTGCTCTGCAGATAAAATAATTTTTCAGGATCAATCTGTCCGATCGTGGAACCATGACTACATTTTACTTCATTATTATGAATCTCAAGATTAGGAATAGCATCTCCTTCAGCATTATCAGTAAGCAATAGTACATCTTGTTTTTCATAACCCACTGCATGTGCTGCATGCTTTCCAATAGTGATAAGACCCCTGCTTAATCCTTTTGCATATCCATTGAGGACTCCCTTCGTGGCAATGTCAGAGCTAGTGTATTGCGCCTGATGTGCTGCGAAAGTTGCAATATCATACCGTTGTTTCCCAGTACCTGCAAACAAGGCAAGCATAGTTGTCGAAGCGCCTTGCTCATCTAAGATACTTGTTGTTTCTGCCTTGGTATAACTACTTCCTAAAGAAAGTTCAGTCCAAGTAACAGACGAATCACGTTTTTGCAGTGCAATCCTCTGTTGCACATTAACAACTGCTCGTGGAAGGTTCTGCAGAGTAAATAACTCAAGGTGTGCTCCTTCGAGAACAAGAATTCTCATTTGCTCGCTCACATAGGTATGTTCGGGTGCATATGCCCCTTCTTTTGTGAGAAAGATCTTTACATGGGCATGAGGCCCGATTACCATCAAGAAGGTTGAAAGCAATGGTCCTTCTTGGACATCATACACTATCTCAATAGGATCTAGTTGCTTATATCCCGGAGGAATGGCAAGACACACAACATCATTGCAAAATGCATCATGAAAGCATTGGGTTCGTGATGTTTTTTCTGTTGACCACTCTTCATTAAAAAATGATACAAAGCGAGGATCATCATAAAATTGTGCTCCGTTATAAAAAAAAAGACCATTTTCCTTGGGACAGTTGATCTTTATCCTGTTTGCTGTAGTCTTTATCTTTGGTAAAACCCCTGAAAAATCAAATTGCTCTGGGGCAACCATTATCTGAAGGCCATAACGAAATGACGGCAATAGAGCTCTTGGTAAACGAAGAAAGGCTTGTCTTCTTTTTTTCCGTACCCATTCTGGTTCTGGTTTTTGCTTGATAAAGCTTTCAAATGCTTCATGAGGGATATCATTCATGATCTCACCGTTAGAAGGATAGTCATAGATTATCCAAGAGAACCGTCCATCTCTAATTCAATAAGCCTGTTAAGCTCAACTGCATATTCAAGAGGAAGTTCCTTCACCACCGGCTCAATAAAACCAGAGACAATCATCTTTGTTGCCGTGTCTTCATCTAATCCACGACTCATCAAGTAAAAGATCTGTTCTGGATTAATTCTTCCAACACTTGCTTCATGGGCAATATTTACCTTGCTATTTTTGATGTCCATTGAAGGATAAGTATTTGATTGACTTTTATTATCCATCATCAAGGCATCGCACTGCACATTGCTGCTTGTATGAATCGCATGTTTGGCCACACTGAGTAAACCACGATAAGAGGTAATACCCCCATCCTTGCTTATTGACTTAGACGTGATGGTTGAACTTGTTGACTTTCCGAGGTGCATGACCTTACATCCTGTGTCTTGGTTCTGTCCTTGTCCAGCAAACGCAATGCCAATAAAATCAGATTTTGAACGATCTCCAATAAGAAGGGATGCTGGATACAACATAGTAACGCCAGACCCTAGGTTTCCATTAATCCATTCAATAACACCATCTTCATAGACAACCGCACGCTTTGTATTGAGATTGTAGGTATTCCTGCTCCAGTTTTCAATGCTTGAATACCGCGCTCGTGCACCTTTGAGTACATGAATTTCAACACAACCTGCATGCAATGAGTTTTGGGTGTATTGGGGAGCACTACAACCTTCGATGTAATGGCACTCTGCTCTTTCATCAACAATAATCAAGGTATGCTCAAATTGGCCTCCCTGACGAGCATTCATACGGAAATATGCTTGGAGTGGCATCCTTACTTTAACTCCCTTTGGGACATAGATAAAGGTTCCTCCGCTCCAGACTGCTGCATGAAGTGCAGTAAACTTATGCAAGCTAATCGGTACACAGGTTGTCATAAAGTATTTCTGTACAAGATCAGGATACTGCTTTACTGCTTCGTCACAATCAAGAAAAACAACTCCTTGATCTTCTAATTCCTTCTTTAGTCGGTGATAAACTACTTCAGATTCATATTGGGCCCCAACACCTCCAAGTACTTTACGCTCAGATTCAGGAATTCCCAAACGTTCATACGTACGCTTGATATCTTCAGGAACATCATCCCAGCTATGGGCATTTCGTTGAGCATCAGAGACAAGGAAAAAATAAATTTTGGAAAGGTCTAATGCACGTAAGTCCGGGCCCCATGTAGGCAGAGAAAGTTCAAGGAATTTACGATAACCAGTAAGACGTTTTTGCAACATCCAGTCGGGTTCTTTCTTATAAGCAGATATATGACGGACAAGCTCTTCACTAATGCCTTGCTGTGGTTTATAGAGCAGCCGCTCCTCATTTGCCTGGTCATAGACTTCTCTGCGAACAGAGAACTGACTCATATCCACGTTAAAGAGAGGTGTTGCTTCAGTCATTCTATTACCATCATTCTGATTCAAAATAAAAATAATGCTAACTTAACAATTGTGAAGAGTAGCTGCTTATTCTATTTAAATGTTTCGTCAATAAAGCAAAACATTATATAGAAGGTTATATACTATAGGTCGTGAAGAAACCATGGTTAAGAGTATGCCACAGGAGATTGAGGTATGGTACATATTGCCCGCTCTGAGAAAAGAACTTGCAAAGATTTTTGTTACTGAGTACAAGCTTAGTCAAAAAGAGACTGCACAGATGCTTGGTTTAACAGAGTCTGCCATCTCCCAATACCTTAATGAAAAGCGGGCAACTGAGGTATCGTTTTCTCAGGAAGATCTTGCTAAGATCAAGGAAACAGCAAAGAAAATTGTTCGTGACAAAGAGCAGGTACTAAAATATTTGTACGATATCTCTACGAAGTTTCGTGGTTCTCAAGTAATCTGTGATATCCATCGAAAGCATGATAAAAGCCTGCCAGAAGATTGCAAGGTCTGCATGGAAATCCAGAAAAAACATAACTCGGTACGATAAGCCTTCTGAGAAATTATAGCGGTGTTAGCATACGTAAAATAGAAAGCTATTTATATAAGATGCACTACCGTAACATAAAGTTTCATTAGGCTAACTTTTTAGGTCTGTATGAATCAAATAAAAATGATATCAGTTACGCAAGAAGACTACCTCCGTGCTTTGTATCATCTCTGGGAAGAGAATTGTCGTATTCAGGAGATTAAGCAAAAGGAACACGCAATCGGAACTAAGGGCATTAAGTCTGCAGAGGTTGCTATCTATCTCCATGTTACCAAGCCTTCAGTCAGTAAAATGATGAATGAATTAGCAGTTAAGGGATATGTTCACTTTGAACGTTATGGCAGGCTACGATTTACTCCCAAAGGAAAGAAGCTTGCCGAAGAGATAACGGCAAAACATCGCATCATAGAAATTTTCCTCGTAGAGATTTTGGAAATACGAAAAGAAAAAATTCATGGCTTAGCACATAAACTTGAACATGCATTTGATGATGAATGCGTAGAACGGTTGAAGGATCTCTTGAAGCATCCAGATAAAGATCCGCATGGCAAGCCCATTCCGCCCATACGAGTAAGCTAGATGCTGAGGAGGGATACAATGACTAACTCACCCAAACGTGATAAGACTAACAAAAAACTGATTGGAATATTGGGTCTATTTTTTTTGATAGTTCTGCTTACAGGTTGTAACCAAGCATCAGATGAAAGTACTGATAAGCTCTTTGTTGTTGCTACTACGGGAATGATTGCTGACGCTGCCAAGAATGTTGGAGGAGCCTATGTTACTGTTGAAAGCCTTATGGGACCTGGGGTTGATCCACACCTCTACAAGGCAAGTGAAGGAGATGTCACAAAACTACGTGAAGCGGACATCATTCTGTATAATGGATTAAATCTTGAGGCAAGAATGGGTGATGTGCTTGTGCAAATGGCATCACAGAAAAAGACCGTTCCTGTAGCAACATCTATTCCTGAGCAAGAATTACTCGAACCTCCGGAATTCAAGGGTCATTACGATCCTCATGTTTGGTTTGATGTACAAAACTGGATGAAAGTAACCGAGAGAATACGTGATGAGTTTACTGCTCTTGATCCGGAACATGCTGAAGCATACGAAAAAAATGCTGCTGCTTATCTTGCCACGCTTGCGGATCTTGACGCATATGTCAAGGAAAAAGTACAGGAAGTCCCTGAAGATCAGCGAGTACTGATTACTGCTCACGATGCATTTAACTATTTCGGAAAAGCCTATGGCTTTGAAGTCAGGGGATTACAAGGAATCTCAACAGAAGCACAGGCAGGCACAAGGGATGTGCAAGATCTTGTTACTTTTATTGTCGATCGAAAGATCAAGGCAATTTTTGTTGAAACCTCAATTCCTGCACGAACTATCCAAGCAGTGCAAGAAGCAGTTATTGCAAAAGGATGGGATGTTCAGATTGGTGGCCGGCTTTATTCAGATGCAATGGGCGACGAAGGAACGTTTGATGGAACCTATGCTGGCATGGTAACCCATAATATTGATACCATTGTGGGAGCACTTAGCGAAATAGACTCGAGAGATCAATAATTACGATCAACAAGAGTAAAAGGAGATATAACAATGACCACAGAAGAATATGCCGTAGACGTGGATGACCTTACCGTGGCATACCATGAAAAACCTGTTATCTGGGATATTGATTTTCAGGTTCCTCCAGGAATTCTCTTAGCCATTGTTGGTCCAAATGGTGCAGGAAAAACAACATTGATCAAAGCGATTCTCGGTCTGATAAAACCTGCAGCCGGACGAATAAAGATTTTTGGAAAGTCCTATGCAGAAATGAGAAAAAGGGTTGGCTATGTCCCTCAACGAGGAAGTGTTGACTGGGATTTTCCTACCACAGCAGAGGATGTTGTTATCATGGGAAAATATGGTCATCTGGGCTGGATAAAACGGCCTGGAAAACAAGAACGAGACCTTGCCTATCAGAGCTTACAGATTGTTGGGATGGAGGCATACGCCCAACGACAGATCAGCCAATTATCAGGAGGACAGCAGCAACGAGTATTTCTTGCCAGAGCATTAATTCAGGACGCTGATTTGTACTTTATGGATGAGCCTTTTGCAGGTGTTGACGCAACTACTGAGAAAGCAATTATTGTAATACTGCAACAACTCAGAAAAAGAGGAAAAACCGTTATCGTTGTTCACCATGACCTTCAAACCCTAAAGGAATACTTTGATTGGGTATTACTCCTTAACGTCCGCAAAATTGCTCTCGGACCTGTCAAAGAGGTTGTTTCCCAAAAAAATCTTCATCTCACCTATGGTGGACGAGAAGCATTCCTTGGTGTACAAACACCATGATGACCATGAATCTCGTTCTTGATTACACCTTCCTGATTGTTATTCTTGGTACTGCTATTTTTGGCTTTATTGCAGGGAGTCTGGGCTGTTTTGCCGTGCTCCGACGACAGAGCCTTTTAGGCGATGCGATCTCCCATGCCGCATTACCGGGGGTAGCCATTGCATTTATCCTTACGCTCACCAAACATCCTCTTGTGCTTTTGAGCGGGGCATTTATTGCAGGCTGGATTGCAACACTCCTCGTTACGCAGATTCGAAAGACCACACGCATTAAAGAAGATGCTGCCCTTGGGATACTTTTATCTGTTTTTTTTGGTACAGGCATATTTCTTCTTACTATTATTCAACGCTTTCCTACTGCAGAGAAATCCGGACTTAACACCTTTTTATTCGGCAATGCTGCAACACTTCTTCGAGAAGATATCCTCATCATGAGTGTGCTCGGTATTATTGCCCTGCTTTTCTTAGTTCTCTTCTGGAAAGAGTGGAAGCTCATTACCTTTGATCGGGCATTTGCACAGAGCATTGGCCTTCCGGTAGCCTTTCTCGATGTTATTCTTCTTACCCTTATTGTTATTGCCATTGTTATTGGGCTGCAAACCGTAGGAGTCGTACTGATGAGTGCTATGATTATTGCTCCTGCAGTTGCCGCACGACAATGGACGAATCAGTTACACATTATGGTCATGCTTGCAGGTATTTTTGGATCATTAGCAGGTGCAAGCGGAGCAATGATTAGTAGTAGTATTGCCCATCTTCCTACAGGACCAACCGTTGTCGTAACAATAAGTATTATTGTTTTGGTATCACTATTCTTCTCTCCTCAACGAGGACTTTTTTTTGATTGGTTGCGTTATCTTAGAAATAAAACAAAAATTCGAGTCTCACGGACTTTATACCATTTGTATAAATTATCCCAAAGCCATGAAAATCCTTATCACGCACATCATATCAGTTCCCTACGAGCTATCAATCCAACAAACCTTGAACAATCATTAAAGATACTCCAAGAAAAAGGATTAGTGACTATGGTAGAGGCTGAAAAATGGGCATTGACTGCTCAAGGATTAAAGGAAGCAGAGTCTCTGCAGAGAGGAACACCATCATGAATCCAATGATTGAGATCATCCTTATTGCTAGTATCATTGCAACATCCTCTGCTCTAGTTGGTGTCTTCCTTGTTTTGAGAAGAGTGAGTCTGTTAAGCGATGCCATCAGTCATGCAATCCTGTTGGGCATTGTTCTTGCCTTCCTCATAACAAAAGACTTAGCATCACCATTGCTCATCATTGGTGCTGCACTAGTTGGTGTTATAACGGTTACCGCAACAGAACTCCTCATTGCAACAAAAAAGCTCAAAGAAGATGCTTCGATAGGTTTAGTATTTCCCATATTATTTGCTCTAGCAGTTATCCTCATCAATCTCTTTGCATCAAATGTCCATCTTGATCAGGATGCAGTACTCCTCGGTGAGCTTGCCTTTGCTCCTTTTGAACGGCTAACACTTTTTGGTTTTAATCTTCCGAGAAGCCTTTGGATCAATGGCATTATTTTAGGTATTGATCTTCTCTTCATTCTCTTGTTTTATAAGGAACTCAAAATAACAACCTTTGATCCTTATTTGGCAGCAAGTCTGGGATTCTCTCCGGTGCTTCTCCACTATGGGCTGATGAGTCTCGTCAGTATCACCGCGGTGGGAGCATTCGATGCTGTTGGTTCTATTCTTGTGGTAGCGCTGATGATTGCTCCACCAGCAACCGCATATTTATTAACTAACCATCTTTGGAAAATGATGAGTTTGAGTATTATTATTGGATTACTTGCTGGAGTCAGTGGCTATGGACTTGCACACTGGGTTGATGCATCCATCGCCGGATCAATGGCTATGATGACTGGGGTTTTCTTTGCTTTGGCATGGCTCTCCTTGATCATGAAGGAACAGCAGTTGAGCAAAAAGAAAATACCCTAGCAAACGCACAGCGTCATATGCAATGGAATTCTTCCTTCACACGAACTATTGTTGGTTATGCACGGGAGAAGCAGTGGATCGAAGAAAAAGAGACAATGCTTACACTAACAACAAAAGGAAGAAAACAAGCAAAAGAGGTTATGCTCACCGGAAAGCTGGAAACAAAAGCAGATACTGCACGAACTCCCTACGGCTGTTCGTAACTCACTTGACAGCGATTATTGACACAACGCACATCTGAGACCGGTACACAACTATACATACATGTTGACTGGTACGAATCAAGCAACGAAGTAATCCGCGTCGATTCATTCGTATTCACGTATAGATTACAGCCAAAGGGACAAACATTTCCAACAAAGGTACAATCCTCATCTTGGGTACAATAATTAGCTTTCTCAAGCTCAGCGGTAATAAGCTTTTCCTGATTTTTACTCTGCGAAGTACACCCACTAAGGGCAAGCAAAAGAATAACTCCCAGTATACCAATGCCAAAATTCCTCATGGTTTTGTAATTTGTCATATCTCCCTCCAATGAGTATACTAAGCATAGAACAACTATATAAATTCTCCGATAGGTTCAAGAAGAGTAGAAGTCATATAATAAAGGTAATAAAGCAAACAAAAAGTAAAGTAACTGAACACAATCATAAGTGGCGAAATAATAAAAGGATTACTTCATAGGAAAAATAGGTTTATATACTTCAGCTCTTTGAAAGCCTACAACGAAAAGAAAAAGAGATACCATGGTAACGATTGCCCATATTACCGAACGTATTATAGAACAGCGGCCATTTCTTCAGGAGTGTCTCCGTCGGGGCATTGTCAATAGGTATGCGCTTGCTGAGCACCTCCAACCCGAAGTAGAGGCAGAGCTTAAGCAAAAGGTAAAGGCACCAGCAATTATGATGGCCTTACGCAGATTCAGTGAAAAAGTTGAGGAAAAAGAGCATAGCTTTGGAACGTACAAGCAACTCGATCTTACGGTCAAGTCTGATATTGTTGAAATTACCCTGATGAATGGATTCAAGGCAGATCTGCTGAGCAGATTATATCAACTCGTTGATCCTCAAAAGGGCGATCTGTTAACGGTTACGCAGGGATTGCATGAAACAACAATCTTAACAACGGCAAAAAAGAAAGATGCATTGCTAAAAGTCATCAAGAAAGAACACATTCTCAAGGTCCTTGACGATCTTTCGCTTATCAGTATTCGGTTTCCTGAAGAATATCTCGAAACACCGGGGTACATCTATACCATTACACGAGCTTTAGCATGGCATGATGTGAATATTGTTGAAGTAGTATCAACCCTCAATGAACTCGGTATCATTATCCAAGATAAAGATACGCCCCTAGCATATCGTGTTCTGAAGGAGTTATGCAGAGGATAGTCACGCTATTTTATATCATTGTCATTGCGTGAAATCATGGAACTGCTTTGTTCCACAACATTTCAAAATAATTCCTGTACGAGCCAGCAACTTCTCTATTTTCAATGCAAAAGATCTTATCCTCCACCTATCAAAAATGACTCAATTCAAGAATGGGAAGCATTTCGTCAGGAGACTATAGCATTAATAAAAGAGGGATTATAGAATAGTTACCTGTCTCTTTTATAATCTCTTTGATTTTGTCATATCTCTCCATATTAAGATAATATTTCCAGCCATGTTCTTTTTTCTTCTTACAGCAGATGTTCTGCTTTACCAATGCCTCTAATACAATCTCAACTTTATCTACGTCTTCTTTGGATATTCCGGATTTTAGAACATGAATATAAACTGAACCTTTTCCAAAGCAGTTTTGGTCAAAGAGTTTCTTTACAATTGTCCTACTTATCCTTATATATTCACTCTTTTTTACTTTTGACATCGGAAACACAAAATATGAGCGATATATAAATATGTGGTCTAAATTTAAGCCCTTATGGGTCTAAATAGGAACCTTTAAATAGCTGTTCATCTTTACCTGATTCACTATGGATAAATCAGTATTTTTGCAGGAAGAAGGGGATATACCTAAAAATAGAATATGGAGCTTTTTAATAGTTCATTCAGAATATGATTATTCAATGAAGGATATTGCACGATATTCTGGAGTAGGCTATACAACATTAAAAGAAATGTGGAAAGAATTTAGGGAGAAAAGTATAGTTGTAGAGACAAGAGTTGTGGGAAAAGCAAAAATGTACAAGCTTAATCTCAAAAATCCTGTTGTCCATAAATTCGTAGATTATTATTGGACTGTTGTTGATTCAGTGATTCGCCGAGAGAACAATATTAAAGAAGATGGAGAATCACAGCATAGTTCCTCAATAGAGCTGATGCCTGTTACTGTAAGGCATGCTTGAGTTGCGTTATTATTACGTTATTTTACACGGTCAGACAAAGATCTCAATTACAGAAAAGGGGGCATCAATGCCAGAAGCTCTGGTTGCTTATCTGAGCTCGGAAATATTTTTGCATCCGAATCTAGCTATTCCTGCTGTTGGTGTCACGCTGAGAAGTCATCGTGGGTATATGAACCAAGGTATTGATGCCCAAGGAAAGCAGATTGCAAAGCCTGTTCCTAAGCGTGAGCAATGGTTGTTTTTGTACCAAACTATGACGCGTCTATTGCTCGGTATCTCGTTGCAGGAGCAGATGTTTGGCTCAATACACCACGCAGGCCCTTAGAGGCATCAGCTACTTCTGGAATGAAAGCCAGCCACAATGCAACAATAAATTTGAGTATCTATGATGGCTGGTGGATTGAAGCTGTCAAGATGATTAGAGATGCTGGATGGACTATTGGCTCAACAGAACCACAGTATGCACCAGTAAGCAAAGCATTACAAGATCAAGAAGATCGACAGGATGCATCGAGTCTGTATGATAACCTTACTGAAATGGCACACATGTATAAGCAAAGTCCAAGCGCATGGCAAGAGCACATGCGGAATTCTATGCGGTTAGCAGGGCATTTCAACACCCATCGGGTTGTACGCGAATATGCCGAGAGAGCCTGGCATGTTCGTATAGGGTAAGTTAAGAAAACAAAAAGATTTATATATAGGTTGTATCATAAAGAATACATATGTATAATAAATTAAACATAACTGAAAATAATCTCCAAGTACTTTCTCTATTTACTCATGGATTTGATAAAGAGTATTATATACGAGAAGTTGAAAGACTTCTTGACATAAGCCCAAGGACCGCACAGCTCATTCTTGAAGATTTAGAAGATAAGGGAATTATTGAATCAAAAATCAGGGGAAAAATAAAATCTTACACTTTAAAGATTAACGAATTAAGTAAAAAATACCTTACCTTTGTTGAGCAGTATAAATCAATCTCATTTATTGAGAAGAACCTTTTAATAAAAGAAATTATAGAAAAAATAAGTCCATGCATAGAAGGGATAGGCATTATTTTTGGAAGTTATGCAAAAGCAACATTTAACAAAGAGTCAGATTTAGATATTTTTATCGCTGGAAAATATGAAAAAGAAGAAATCAAAAGAGTTTCAAGAAATTTAGGAATTGAAATAAGCGTAAAGCGTTATCCCTTAAAGACATTTGAAAAGAATTTAGCCCACGATATACTCATCAAAGAAGTATTAAAAAACCATATCGTTTTTATAAACGCGGAGTTGTTTATTCAAAAAGTACTGAAACATGGATAAAATAAATTGGTGCGCAGGAAAGAAAGAAGGCTTACGTTTAATTGAACCAAATGCAAACCTTGCAGAAGCATATATTCAGAAAGCTGAAGAAGCCTTAGCATCAATGAGAGTAAATGTCATAAAAGATTGGAAAATCTCAACTGCTTACTACACCCTCTATTTCTCTCTTTACTCAATATTAATGAAGATAGGCATAAAATGCGAGATTCATTCCTGCACTATTGAATTTGCAAAGAGGTTTCTGAGGGAATATTTCACCGAAGATGAGCTTGAGTTTACAGTAGATTCCTTAAAGGCGAGAATTGATTCCCAATATTATATAGACAGAACTGTTCCTGATGAACAATATCATAAAATGATAACGGATGCTCCTGAGTTCTTAGTAAAATGTAAGTCAATCTTAATCAAACTCAATGAGAAAAGGATAAACGAAGTTAGAAAAGAATTTCAGAAGGTATTATCTCGGAGAAAATAAAGAAGTAGAGATTTAAACCTCCTGATAGACGTTCTTCCTATGTCCGACAAAAATAATTTCATACCTCAAAATCCAAGCCTCTTCCTTGCTTCAGACTCTGTTACAAAATTTCCTGCCTTAATTCTTTTTCTTGCCTGCTCAATAGCAATCACCGTTTCCCTACTGAGTTTAGGCTGCTCTTTGACATTTTTGGCTATGTATACCATTTTCTTTATTACTTCATCATAACTTTCGTTTTTGTATTCTCTAAACAGGTCTAATTCAAGCTTTGTATCTTCTTGGATTTTAATGGTGGTAGCTCCCATAATTCTCACAGTATACTCGGGTATACCTAACTATATTTAACTGTTTCTTTTTGTAGCAGAAATTCACTCTTCTTTGAGAAGATCGGCTCTACTTCACTTCATTGGTAGGGCCAACTCCCATAACAGGTATTTCTCATGCATCATTACAAACCTTAACGTAATCATAGTAATCTCGGAGAATAAATCCAACGAATTTCCCTAAATCTTTAAATATCATGGCTTATTCTTGGCTCACCATGGCAGAGGCAACGCTTACGGAAACACGATGGCAGAAGGAATTTGAGAAGCCTATCTATGAAGAATGGCAAAAGAATAAAAAATATTCTTTCAAAAAACTACCAAACAAACCAGTCTATTCTATAGATACTCCTCCACCCTATGTTAACACCCCGGTTCACATTGGCCAGGCTACAACCTATGTACTCATGGATATGTTTGCCCGTTTCAGAAGAATGAAAGGCTATAATGTGCTCTTTCCTCTTGGCCTTGATCGTAATGGTTTACCTATTGAAATTGCTGCAGAGAAGAAATTCGAAGTCAAACTTACTGAAGTTTCACGCGAAAAAGCATTGGAGATGTGTGAAGCCATCCTTGAAGCCTCAAGCTCTGCATCCAAAGATTCTTTTTTACGTTTAGGCATCAGTTTTAACAGCTTTACTGAAGGAACAGAGCTTGGAGAGGTTTATTTAACCGATGCTGATGACTTCAGAGCATTAACCCAAGCAACATTTATTGATCTTTGGCATAAAGGGTTGATCTATGAGGATACACGACTGAACAATTTCTGTCCAGGCTGTCAGACAACCCTAGCAGATTCTGAAGTTCAGCGTGAGGATAAAACAACATTCCTCAATGATGTTACCTTTGCCGTTAAAGAAACTGGAGAGAAAATAATCATTGCAACAACACGACCAGAACTTCTCTGTACCGCAGGTATGGTTATCTTCCATCCTGATGATGAACGCTATCAGCATTTAGCAGGAAAGACTGCTCAGGTGCCATTATTTAACTTAGAAGTGCCCATCCAAGCTCATCCACAGGCAGATCCAAACTTTGGAACTGGTCTTGTGTTTATGAGTCTCTCTGCAGGAGATCAAGACGCCATTAGATTTTTGATTGAGATGAATCTTGAGCCCAAGGGATGCATTGACATCAAAGGAAAGATGACCCGTGTAGCAGGATTCTTAGAAGGCTTATACGTCAAGAAAGCACGAACAGCTATTATCGAGCGACTCACCAATGAGGGATATCTCACCGGCCAAAAAACCATTACTCATTCAGTTCCTATTTGTGAGCGCAGTAAAGATGAGATTCAGTTTATTGCTATGCCCGAGTTTTATCTCAAGCAACTTGATTCCAAAGAGGATATGCTTCGTCTGGCTGATGCTATGAATTTTTATACACCGCGAAGTAAACAAATCCTGCTTGATTGGATCCAATCATTAAAGATAGACTGGCCTATTTCACGACGAAGATTTTATGCAACTGAAATACCTCTTTGGTACTGTAGCTCATGTAATGAAGCACTTGTCCCACCGAAGGGAAAGTATTACAAACCATGGAAAGAACAACCACCATTCAAGGAATGCCCGAAATGTCATGCAACAGCATTTCGTGGAGAAACCCGTGTTTTTGATACCTGGTTTGATAGCTCAATTACGCCACTCTATATCTTAAAGTATGGAAGAGATGATGATTTCTTTAATACCCATACTCCGTGTTCACTACGACCACAGGGAAAAGAGATTGTCCGGACCTGGCTCTACTATACGGTTTTGAAGGATTATCTGCTTACCGAAAAATGTATTTTCAAGGATGTCTGGATAAACTACCATATTGTTGATGAGCATGGTCATAAGATGTCAAAGTCAAAAGGGAATAGCATTAATCCAAAAGAAGTTCTTGATCGTTTTGGTGCTGAGCCGTTTCGATTGTGGGCAGCTATTGAAGGAAACCTTGATCGCCAGGATTTTCGATGTTCTTATGAACGAATTGAGGGAGCCAGTAAAACATTAGTCAAGCTCTGGAATGTTGCTCGATTTATCTCTCTATTCCCTCGTCCAACAAGCTATGAACTCAGTGAACTTGACCAATGGATCATCCAAGAGATGAATACGCTTATAACTATTGCAGAGGAAGGCTACACGAATTATGATTTCCACAATCCTGCCATTCAGTTAAAGCATTTTCTTTGGGAAACCTTCGCCAGTCATTATCTCGAACTGGTCAAAGCACGAGCATACAATCAAGAACAGAAATACACTGAAGCACTCCAGAACGGAGCACGATACACCTTACACTGGTGCTTAGAAACATTACTCCAATTGCTATCCCCTATTACGCCATTTATTACGTCGAGGATAGCTGAAGCCTTATACCGTGAGGATATCGAAGCAAAGGCATTCCCGTCACCAGAACGTACCTTTTCTCCACAGTTCAGCACCGAAGAATTAGCAGAGCTCAACAGCCTGGTCTGGAAGGCCAAAAAAGATAAGGGGCTTAGCCTCAAAACAGCAGTAACCAAATTAGTACTGCCAGACAAATTCAAAGGCATTGAAGACGATCTTAAAGTAACGCACCAAGTCCAAGAGATGGTGTTCGGAAACAATATTACTGTTGAACTCTGATGAAAAAATCTACACATACCACCTGCGGGCTCTCGCAGTCATTATCTGGTCAATAACCCTTAGTGGTAGGTTTTCTCCAGCGTGAGGATTATTTGACGTTAACATCCTGCACATGCGAAGTACTTCATCATTCTCTAAGAGTTCCACGCTTATTCCATGAGTGCTTAAATAATCAGCTCCACCTTCGTACTTATGTTTCAAAGATCCGAGTACGACACGTCCTATACCTACCTCAGCAATTTGTTCACAACAATGCCTTCTGGTATGATAGGGATTTCCATTGCATGGTTCGATAGTCAAGTATAATGTTGCATCAGATAGATCCCTACCATTAACTTCAGCAAGCAAAAGTTCTTCTGCATGCATTCTCCTTCCCTGACGTACGTGGTTATGCGCTGTTCCTATTATGTTGTTATTCTTTCCAACGAGGACACAACCAACTTGGTTTCCATATCTTTCTTCGGTTCTTAGCAAACCACTGATGGCTTCATCTATTGATAGCAACATATAGTGAGCATCGGTTACTATGGAATGTTTCATTCTGAAAGAAATAAGTGGTCGATTTAAAAATATTTCTACATCGATGAGATTTCCTGAGAAGGAGATTACGACGATCTTCGCAAGATCAGGTAGAGAATTCTTTTGAACAGCAACCATGAACCAATACCGATAAGAAGGGAAATCCTAAGCCAGTACCAGGGTAATGGTAAAACCTTGTGAAGGTCTTTCCTTCATGGACCTCTTCTGCCTTTCCCCTTTCTTGATTCGGGTGCTGGTAACCGTAGGGCTATAGAAAGAAGGATTTGTATCCCTCTTTCCAATAGAACTCGATTACGAATCGATTCTATTTTTTGGATGAAGCCACGTCGGCCGATACGTTTATATACTTATCTAGCATTACACAGATCACCATGAAAAGAAAGTATACCCTTATTGTAGAAAAAGATGAAGATGGATGGCTAGTTTCTGAGGTAGTTGAATTGCCAGGATGCCACACGCAGGCTAAAGACATGAATCAACTTCTCGAGAGGACCAAAGAAGCAATTCTGGCCTATTTGGGAACTGGTAAAGTGCCTGAGAGTTCTGAAGAGTTTATCGGAGTGCAACAGATTGAGGTGTAGTTCTTGGCAAAGTTACCTACATTAAGAGGTAAAGAGCTTGCCAAGATCATAGAAAAATTCGGATTTACCTACAGCCATACAACAGGAAGCCATATGGTATACAAGCACTCTGATGGAAGGAGAACAACAATTCCTCATCATTCTGGAGAAGAGATTGGACCTGGTTTATTAAACAAAATAATAAAGAAGGATCTTGGGATTACAAGAGAATTATTTATGAAATATCGTTGAAACAGTTTTCTCGTCATCCCAATGTTCGGAAACGAGATCATTATTTAAATTTTATCTGTTTCGCAAGATCAGGAAGAGAATTCGTTTGAACAACATCCATGAGCCAATACCAATAAGGAGATACGGCCAGATACTGCTGTCAGCAGGTATCCATCCCTGACTTTTTGCAAGAAAATAGCCACCAATTAAGAGCAATAAGAGGGGAAATCCTAAGCCAGTGCCAGGGTAATGGTAAAACCTTGTGAAGGTCTTTCCTTCATGGACCTCTTCTTCCTCTCCTGTTTCAGGATTAATACGTTTGATGCGTACCATATCTGAGCCATCAAAGGGACGAGCTTTTAATACTTTTCGTTCCCACCAGTAAGAGAACTATCTGTAGGTCGGGTAAAGAGGTTCTGGCCCATTCGCACAAGCTCTGCATTAAGTTCAGTGAGACTTGGGACAGGATTACCTATAGGTGGAGGAGCAACTACCCCACTTCCATCAGAAGTTAAGTCAGAAGCAGCATGATACCTGTTACCTTTATCAAAATACGGTGTTGAGAGGATTTCATTATAGCCAATCCCCCCTTGTAAAGACGTCTCTGAAGTGGAAAGTATTCCTTCAAGTGGTTGATGTGACATATTCTCACCTAGTTTCATTATATTGCCTTCATTATTGTAGTAAACATAAAGCAGGGCAAAAAACAGCCTTCTCTTTATAAAGCTTTTTAAAAGTGATTTCCACTTAGAAAAAATAATGAGGAATCTTTGGGAGATGCATAAAGTCTGATCCAAAATTATAGGCTCCTGCATGATGGAAGATAAGGATGTCTCCTCGCTGCACTAGAGGAAGTTGATACGAAGGATGGAAGATATCTAACGAACAGGCAGTGCATCCCTTGATGATGTACACTTTCTTCTTAATTTTCTGTGAGCCTTTTTTCTTATCTGCTTCTTGTTTTGTAAGCACCGTACAGGGCAACCGAAGCCCTGCAATAAGCGTATCCATTGACGCATTGTAGCAAGAGGCATCTACCATAACTGTCTTGTCCACGACTGCTCTTATGCTGGTTACTAAATCAACAGCCTCTGCAGCAAGAAATCGTCCTGGCTCAAGAAAAAGATTTTCTTCCCCTGATGGAAGCATGGATGGTTGAACTTTTTCTTTAAATGATTTTAGTTCATGAAAGATAGATTTATAGTTAATTATTGTTGTGTACGGTACAGGAATACCACCACCAATATTGATGATATCAGGTTGTATTGCTCTGAGCAGAGGAATCAACTTCTTGAGGGTAGACCAGCCACGAATATTCTGGGTTCCTACATGGAAATGAATCCCTACACGTTTACATCCTTTTTTTCTGGCAAGGATGACAAACTTTTGTATTTCGTGCTGAGGAAATCCAAACGGGTACTTATAACCAGGGTAGGAGGAAGCTTCTGGTACTTGCATTCTAAGAAGAAGATGCATCTTCTTTTCCTTTCCTTTAATGACCTGAAAAAAAGTCTCAAAATCTTGATGATTATCAACACTAAAATGGGTAATTCCTTGCTGCATTACTTTTCGTAATTCTTTGTCATCTGCACCTTGCACAATGTACCATATCTTTTGTTTTGTAGGAATCACTGAAATTGCGTCAGAGGAATGTACCGAACACCATGATCCAAGTTTTACGAGCAGGGGAACAATTACCGGATTTGCTTTAGCCGTATAGGAAATAGTGAAGCCTAGTGATTTGAGTGTGGCATAATGATTTCTCACGATATCCTTTTGTACCAAAAAATAGGGTGTGTGTGTTTGAAGAACAAGGGTTTCTTTAGTCATGTTATCAAATCCCGTTATTATGCATTATTTTTTGAGTAGGTCAAGAACACTGACCATGATCAGGGGGAATAAGATGCTTGCTTCACCAGTAACGGTTACGGCATCACCATCTGAACGTATTTTTCCCCAGGATTTTGCTTCATTGGTTGTTGCACCAGACAAAGAACCAGAGTAGGGATGTGCAGTAGTAATGTACACTGCATAGTGCATCCCTTCGTTGAGTAAAGTCGCTAAGATAGCATGATGCTTAGCCACACCACCACCAAGAACAATAACTCCTTTGATATCTTGTGGGGTTACGGCAAACATAATATTGCTAAAATCCTTAACTACGTCCAAGGTAAAATCAGGATGTTTTTGTCGGAAGAGGTATAGCTGAAATCCCATGCTTCCATCAGTGATAGCAGGGCAGTAAATGGGAATGTTTTTCTGCGAGGCTTGATAACAGATCGAATGTGGATCATTGATACAACATCCAAGCTCATGAATCAACTCGCTTGGCGTTAGTGTTCGTTTTCCGGTGCTATAAATCTTCTCTAAGAGTGGCTGAATAATATCTTCAAATGACTCATAGGATTCATTAGGTACAAAGATATTACCAATGCGATTGATACCTTTTTTTCCGAGAAGAGCATCATCAGCGTCAAACGAACCAAGATAAAATGATGCACCATGTGCTTTCATTAGATCCTCTTCAATAGACCCTACCGTAGTCACGATGACATCAACCATTTTCTGTTCAATCAGCTGAGCAAAAAATCCCCGTAATCCTGAAGAAACCATATTAGAGGTAAAGGTCAAAAAGATTTTTGCCTTGTTTTGTTTCATCCGGGTAATAATGGCAATAGCTTTCTTGACATGACTTGCCTGATACCCAATAGATCCTAATGCCTGGGTAAAGTCAGCAACACTCATCTGTGGATGATAGTGGAAATCAAGAATTGGTTCCTGAAGTGCGTTATCTTTAGTGGTCTTTGTACCTGAATCATTCTTAACATGAGATGCTGTTTTCACCATCTGGTTAAAAAATAAGGTAACTTATTTAAAGCTTATGGCGAAGTGAGATTAAAAAGCTATATATCTACCTCGATCATCTGTTCCGATTCTCCGATCTCTGGAAGAAGAACCATGTCTCCAACCAGTAACATTTCCAACCGTCGTTACAGAACACATAAGGTTATTAAACCTGTTGTCTTTTTTATAATCATGGGCTGGGAAGTACTGAAATTGATGGAGTACGAGAATTTTGTAAAATATGTTACTGGTACTCGAGGTCGTGGTGATGTGACTCGTGTAAATATTGGAACCCACCAGGGTAGATATGTTGATGAAATAAGCTTCTATTACCAAGGAGATAACCACCCTCAAGAATTTTCTCGAATGTACACTTATAAAGATAATAACGTAGTGACTGTTAAAGAGGAAAGCATTGATCAAAGTGGGAGTTGTATTATGTTTAGTCAGAATCCTTGGTCAGATAGTATGAGAAGGTCAATTGATGGCGAAGTTATGGCACATTTCGATGAATTGATGAGGTTACGACCTGATTTACAATCTATTATTTCTTCTGCACTACAACAGATCCGTAGAAGCTAAAGATTTCATTCTTTCGCTACGTTACTCTTTTCTGCATGAATTGGAACGTTACATAAGCGCTTATCATGGAGATGAGAAAAGAAAATACGGTTCCAAGAACTAAACCATACACCGGATAAAAATACCGTGCAGCAATAGCATAAACAACGACCGTACCCATGCCAGTAATGAGCAGCGGCTTGGTCATTGCTCGTGAAAATGCAATGCCTTGGGAAGTATAGCTGATGACTAATGTTGAAAGAAAAGCAGCGGGAAATGCTGCAAAGATTCCTCCTAAGATTGGACCTCCTATCTTGCTGATGAGTACGGTAAAGGCAACCATGAATCCACCAAAAAATCCACGAATAAGGATGTGTTGGGGAGAAGGATGAATTCTTCCTGCAGTCATAGAACGGATCTGTAAATACTTCTCAAGAAAAATATACGAAGCAGTAAAACTCATGAGATAGATAGCTAAGGAAAAAATAAAAGATTCAGGCTTTAAAACATAGATAAGACCAGTGAGAAAGAACCAGAGAAGAAGAGATACAGCAAGTGCACGACGAAAACCTCTCGTTACGGCGAACGCATACATGGTGAGAAAAAGGCTCGTTACTGCATAACTTAAGGGAAAGACTGTTGTTACCTGAACAATTGCCTCTGTACCCTGAACGAGCCCGATAAAAAGAAAGGAAACAACGATAGTTGAGGGAAGTCCGCCAATAAAACCTCCAATCTTGCTGCCAAAGCGATCAGCCATTACTGTCGCTGCAAGGATCCATCCTCCACCGACAAGGAAAGCAAAAAACACCTGTAGCCAAAAAAGATCAAGCATATTTTCCTCAGTTAGTTCATGTTACATCCGTTGAATAGTTTCAGGATCCACCAGAGAGACGTATACCCTAATGGTTCGATGAGTATCACCTCACCAATTTACGTATCTGAAGTATTTGCTCAGATGTGAGAGACTCAAGTGTTTTCCGCACATTTAGAAGAATAGCTGCAAGTTTTTTTCCATCAAAATCTACAGGTCTGTTCTTAAGATAGTACTGGTTATCAATTCGCAACTCTTTATCATATTCTAGTGTTTTGGAAAAATTAAAAGAGAGTATTTTTTCGTGTTCTAAGAGTGTAATGACCTCAATGGTACACGTATGTATTTCGGACTTAATCCCTAATCTCATGAGAAGAGCGTAAGCTGCAAGGTATTCTGTGTAATACTTCTGTGTTGCAAGCCACATATTAGACCCAGAATTTTTGATAAGGTTTGTTACTCGTAGAGTTTCCTCAGCATTTCGGAAATACTCCTCTGCCAAGTTCTCATTGGGCTCCACTAATTTCATTCCCTGTCGTTTACACCAAGCCAAGCTCATGTTTGTAGAGTATTTTTATAAAGTAGTTGTGATTAGAGAGAATAATATGCTTGCTTTTGATCTCATTAATTAATGTTTCGCTGAGTTCTGACTCCGTTGTCTGAAGCACATGAAGTTTTACCGAATAAGTTTTTTCAAAGAGCTTCAATGCTTCTATGCA
Organism: Candidatus Woesearchaeota archaeon; assembly: GCA_016187565.1. Taxonomy (NCBI): domain Archaea; kingdom Nanobdellati; phylum Candidatus Woesearchaeota; species Candidatus Woesearchaeota archaeon. The sequence goes on along the minus strand of JACPJR010000002.1, from coordinate 1,441 downwards.
GTCTCTTTCTTGAGAAAGTATAAGGAGATCTATGTCTGCAAAATTTTTTGAGACTGTTACAGAGCCAAATAATAAGATGCTCACGTTAGGAAGAAAAGGTGCAATCATTTTATAGAGTTGGAAGAACAAGATGTTGTCTTTAAGAAAAACGAGCATTCGCTCTTTTTCACAAAGAGCAAGGTATTCTATGAGAAGCGGGTTTTTGAGATTAAGGGCATAGAATCGAAAACGTGTTCTTTTCTCCTCTAAAAGTATTCTTGCTTTGACTAAGTGTTTGAGATGAGCTTTGATAGTCTGGTGCGGGCGTTTGAAAAAGGCTTCTAGTTCATTAAGACTTATGCTCTTGTGAAGATTCTCAAGAAACGGTATTAAATAAGTAAATTCTTTTACCATAAGGTAAATAAAGTTACTTCAGTTTATAAATGTTCTGTTTACGTCAAATAACCCTGGAAAAATTCAAGAGTTCTTTGGGTTAGAGGAGCAAGCAACTCAGTTAATGTTACCAGAAGGTCTCCGGTCAGTGGACTATTATCCTGTGGATCGAAAACAGTCAGTCCTGCAGTAGGTATATACATTATGATCAGTTTTCCTATACCTTCTCCACAAGGAGGGAACTCTCTTCGTTCAGTCACCGCACGATAGCCAGGTAAACCTAAGTCGTTTACTTCCCGAGTAACTGTTCCCTGTCTTTTTTCTGAATGGGGAGAAGAAGGAAACGCATAGGTTAATTCACGAGTTGTAAATGTGGTCACATATCTTTCCGGCTGCCTCCATGAACTCTCTGGACCTCCAAAAAGTGTGCTTAACATTTGATGCTGAGTAATAACAACCCGTTCAAGAACACCATATTGTTCACAAACTTCCACGATTTTATCAAAAGCACGTTGACTAGGTTCGGGATCCAAAAGAGAGCTTGCATAACCTAATAGTTTGATGATAATCACCTACTTAGACAAGATTTTCTCTTGAGTGTCTATATTTATCAAATTCTCTTAAAGATAATAAAAACGCCGACGCCCGGACTTTCCATCATAAATCCCTTCATGATTTTTGAATTCCCCGATTCCCGAAAAACCATCCATAAGAGGGACTGAGGCTTACCGAAGCCCTCTGCTTTTTACGAGATTTTTCGCAAAAATCTCCGGGATACCCAGAAGGGAACAAGCTCTCTGTGTCATGGTGTTGATCAATTGGATGATCAAGCTCCACAAAGATTCCAAGCTTGCGCAGTACCAGGTTGTGCCACGTCGGCGTAACTGAAGGAGAAGGGACCTTCTTTAAAAAGGTTTATGATTTTATGGGCTTCATCCAAAAATTGTTTCTAACGCCTGAATTGAAAATAACAACAATAGAGGTGCAGACGCCCAAAATTTCAGCAGAAATTTTGTGCTACTCGGGTTTCCCCTAAGGAACCCTCCCTCGTCCTGCACCAATGTTGTTA
>JACPJR010000001.1 GCA_016187565.1 Candidatus Woesearchaeota archaeon | reverse complement strand
GAGATAGCCACCGAGAGGGTGCACCATCTCTTTATTCGTATTCTAAACTTCGTCTACGTGAGACGCTTCAAGGAATATATGAAACAAGCAGATTAAGTGCAACCGGTAGTATGTTACTGTATGGTGTGCCTTTGCTCATGGGACGTGGTGAACCAGACAATGCTCACCTCATTGTTTTAGGAGCAATCGCCATCCCAGCGAGTAGATTAATGTATGAGCACCGACAGATACAAAACACACTGGACAGCATTGGATACCGAGGACCAGTCCCAACCATTAGGACATCGTTCCTTCGAGAATTATTAAGTCACACAGGTTAATCATAATATCAAAAAAGAGATCAGGAAAAGGTTTTTCAAAAAGAGGATTTGCTGAGGTTTGTATAAACACCCAATCAAAAGATAGGTAAATAAAGTAAATCTTAAATTTACAGCGCCGGTTATGGCGGTGCGACGGCTGCTTTGCAGCCTACTCGCCACTCCGTAGGAGCCTCGGCTCGTCGCACGCCGCGTGGGCGCTGACGAAGCGGGCCCCCTTTGGGGTGCTTCGTAGGATTTGCCCGTTAAGCAAATCCGTCAGCTGCCATCGGCGCGGCGTGTGATTTATGAATGAGGTATTTCAGTTAAAGACTGACTTAAGTAAAGCCCCTGACGAGAGTTGCACTCGTGACCTACAGCTTACAAGGCTGTCGCAATAGCTACTATGCTACAGGGGCATGACAACCTCTGGAAACCGTAATGTCTTATAAATGTTTCTAGGTCGCCAGATCCCAAAGGAATGGGAAAGAAAACATAAAGGCTGAAGAGGCCAGATGGATAAGGAATACATCGTTCCAGAACTTTCTTTTTAAGAAACGTTTATTTTTATATCTTTCGAATAAAATAGAAACATTTATAAATAAAAGTAAATAGTAATAGAAACACCATGAAAAAGGTTGAATGGGTCTATCGAGAGATAGTATACCAAGCATTAGAAAAGAAAAATAACCAGCTGACGCAGCTTGCATTAGCAGAAAAGCTCCAAATATCCTTATCTACGGTCAATCATGCGCTTGAACCTCTTCGGAACATGGGTGCAATTGCTGTCCATCAAAGATACTTTACCATGAACGATCCAAAAAAAATACTCTATCATTGGGCATCAATCAGAAATCTTCGTAAAGATATCATTTACGCAACACGTGTTGATAAACCAATTACAAAGATTGAATCAGAAATGCCATCAACGATTATCTTTGGAGCATACAGTGCCTACAAATATCATTTCCGTGATGTTCCTGCAGATTACTCGGAAATGTACATCTATGGCGACACCGAAGAAATAAAGAAACGGTTTCCACCTAACCAAAACACCCCAAACCTTTTTGTTCTACAAAAAGATAACCTCATGGAGTGTTACGGCCAAACAACAACCCTTGCGCAAACCTTTGTTGATCTGTGGAATCTCAAAGAATGGTATGCAAAGGAGTTCTTACTTGCCATGGAAAAACGAATACAGGTGTAACATGGAATACTGGAACTCACTCTTAACAGAGAAATCATGGAACATTTTGAAGGATCTCCAGAAGAAGCCATTCCACTTTATTGTTATCGGTGGCTGGGCAGCATACCTATGGACAAAACTCCATAAAAGTAAAGATATTGATATTATTATTCCTGACTTCGAGGATTTGGAATACCTCAAAAGAGCATATGATCTCAAAAAGAATGATCACTTAAAAAAATACGAGATTCGTTTTGAGGAAATTGACGTTGCTATCTACATCCCCTACTATTCGCAGCTTCCCTTGCCGATAACTGAAATAAAAAAATACACAACAATCATAGAGAACATTAGTGTTGTTACTCCTGAAGTATTGCTGATTCTCAAGCAAGCCGCAGAGCAAGACAGAGAATACTCAGTAAAAGGAGCCAAAGACAGGGTAGATATCATGACCCTGCTGTTATTTTCAACAATGAACTTTCAGACCTATAAAGATTTACTCAAGAAACATAAGCTCGAACATTTTCAGAAGAGATTAGAGAGAATCATCAACACGTTTACTGATCTCAAATACCTTGAGCTTAATCCTAGAACGTATAAAATAAAGAAAAAAGTGCTTGCTCAATTACTTCGGAAAGGATAAGAATTCCAAGAGTTATAAATCTGCAACATTTACTGTTTCAGCACATGCACGATTTCCTCTACAACCTTGTCTAATTGTTCATAGGTAATAACCAGAGGGGGTAGTAATCTCAAGACGGTTGTGCCTGCTGCCATGGCTAAAATACCTCGTTCCTCTAACTGCTGGATAGAGGGCTTCACTTTTTCTTTGAGTTCAATGCCGATCATTAAACCTAAACCACGAATGTCTCGTACGTCAAGCTGTTGTGCACGTAACTTCTGTAAGGCATAGGCTCCTTTTTCAGCAGCCTGCTTTGGAAGGTCTTCACTTATAATTACCTCAATGGCAGCAGATGCAGCAGCACACGCTAGGGGATTTCCACCAAAAGTAGTTCCATGTCTACCGGTTGGAACAAGAATCTTATCAGCGCAAAGGGTTGCTCCCATGGGGAATCCACCGGCAATGCCCTTAGCAATACACATGATATCAGGTTGAATATCCATGTGCTCACAGGCAAACAATTTCCCTGTTCTTCCAAAGCCAGTCTGGACCTCATCAATAATCAGGAGAATGTTTCGTTGGGTACAGATATCACGTACCTGTTGGAAATAGGTTGTATCACCAACATTGACCCCACCTTCTCCTTGCACTACTTCAAGCAAAACACCAGCAGTCTGTTCAGTAATCTTTTGCTCCAATGCTGCAAAATCATTAAAGGGAACAAAATGAAATCCTGGAACTAAGGGCTCAAAGGGTTCTCGATAGTCTGGAGTGAAGGTTGCACTCATCGATCCAAAGGTTCTTCCATGAAAATTACGCATCGCACAGATGAACTCGGTTTTCTTGGTGGTAAAACGAGCAAACTTCAAGGCAGCCTCAACACTCTCTGTTCCTGAATTACATAAAAATGCACGCGTCAATGTCTCCGGTGTTATCTCTATCAAACGCTGTAACAGTTGTGCTCGTGCAGGATTATAAAAAGAGGTAGTACACGTTATCAAGGTTTGGGCTTGTGCGTGGAGTGCTGCAACAACACGATCATGACAATGACCAACAATAGCAACACCATGGCCTGCAACACAGTCTATGTATGCTCTTCCCTGATCATCCCAAACAAGTGCACCTTTTCCTCTCGCAAGAAGGGTTTGTCGCTTAGGATAAATGGGAAACAAGTACTTATCTTCAATTTCTCGTATTGATTTCATTGGATCACCGTCCCTTTGCCTTGCAATGCCTCTTGGATAGGATGCTCAACGCGTCCATCACTGATAATGACTGGGGTAGCTCCTGTCTCAAAGAGCTTACAGAGTGCTAACATCTTCCGCTTCATTCTTCCTTCGACATGCGACTCTCGTTCAGCCAACTCTTGGGGAGTTATCTGCTCAACAAGGGTTGTTGGATCATCCTTGTTAGCTAAAAAACCTGGAGCTTCAATAAGGAATATGATACGCTGCGCTCCCACAACCTGCTGGAGCACACGAACAATATCATCATTTTCCGTATTAATGGCAATTCCTTCTTCATCAAGGATCGGCGGACAAATAACAGGAACGTATTCATTGTCAAGCAAAAGCTTTATGAGCTGCCCATTTACTTCCTGTGGTTTTCCTGAATAATCCCTGAGGATCATTTTTTTTCCGTTCTGCTCAACACGAATACCTGTATTCCGCTTTCCTTGAATAAGACGTCCATCTAATCCTGATAATCCAATGGCATTAATGCCCTGTTGCTGGCACAGCTCAACTAACCGGGTATTTTGAAGTCCTGGATAAGCCATCATAAAGACATCCATAGCATCAGTATCAGTAAGTACACTACTGTAGCCAGACACTGAAGTTACTACTTGCTTTGGCTTGCCAAGCTTTTCTGCAAGTTCATCACGAAGAGCATTAGCTCCATGAACAATGATAAATGGTTCTTCAAGCTTTGCTAAATCCGCAACAATACCTTGAAGGTTAATTTCCTTGCCTCCACCAATCTTAATGATCATCATAGTATCACGCTCTGCTCTCTGTATTTTCGGTAAACGATTAATACGCCGCTATGGTTCCATGAGCTATAGGACGCCAGTCCTTTTCACCAGGAAAAGGATCTGAACAAACAAAAGCCATGTCCTTTATTTTTTTATGGTACAACGTGAAGTATGCTGGCCTTTCCTGAAATTGGGTTGCTGCATAGATCTGTTGTGCATCACTGATGAGAATATTCATTGCCTTGACATACCGTGTTCTTTTGGTGATAATGGGAATACTCTGCTGAAGTGCGGTAAGTACATTACCGTGAGCAAAGCGTAGGATATAGTTGAATATCTTTTCTGCACCTATTCTCCCTGGAGAGGTAATCCGTACACCATGGAGTTCACCGTTAAAAATAAACACCAGGTCATCATAGATAAAGGGCATGTTATTCTCAACCACAATTCCTTCATCACGAAATGCACTCCTGGCGTGAACGACAAGAAAAGTAGTGCTTGGAAATATTGTAAGGTTGTCTTCCCAAATAGGTTGAATATTCTTGTAGAGTTTCCACTGATTATTAGCTCGATAGGCTAATCCCCAGCCATGGCCTTGATACTCCATGCTGTTTTTCGCAAGTAAAGCAAAGGCCTTGAGGTAGTCCGCAGTGGGAAATGCACGGTTTGCCCGTATCATCAATAATCTGCACATCGTTCCTCGTGATATTTCTTTCAATTACTCCTCTTATTTCGATTACTCATCTTAAACAGGATGTAATCCAGGAAAGGTTAAGCCAGTTGTTTCAGGAAAGCCATGCATAATATTAAAGGCCTGTACTGCCTGGCCTGCAGCTCCCTTCATGAGATTATCAATAGCACTCATCACCACAAGTCGATTGCTTGCAGAATCCTTTTCAAAACCAATATCACAGTAATTTGTTCCCATCAAAATCTTTGGTTCTGGATAACGATAGATTCCCTCATTCTCCTTCACAATTCTGATAAAGGGCTCGTCACCATATGCTTCACGATAGATCTTCCAGATCTCCTTTTCATCCAAGTCCTTCTTCAGGAAAACATGACAGGTTGCCAAGATCCCACGAACAAGATCAAGTGCAGTAGCTGAAAAATGAATCTGAACCTTTTTTCCCATGCTCAACTCTTGAAGCATTTCAGCAATATGTCTATGTTGGGTTGGCTTAAAGCTCCTGACACAACCTGTTCTTTCAGGATGATGGGATGCTAAGCTTGGCGTATTTCCACCTTCACTGGATCCTGCCTTTACTTCAACAACCGTCTGCTGTTCCTCAACAAGGCGATGCTTGAATAACGGATACAATGCTAAGATAGTTGCCGTCGCATTACATCCAGCGCTTGAGATGAGCGAAGCCTTCTGCATTTCTGCACGATGGAGTTCTGGAATGCCATACACAAAAGATCCAAGTAAAGAAGGATGAGTATGCTGATGTCCGTACCATTGTTCATACGCTTCCTTGCTCTTGAGTCGAAAGTCTCCACTCAGGTCAATAATCTTCGGAGCAATTTTCTGATACTGAGCCATATGCTGCATACTTGTTCCATGAGGAAGACAGAGGAAAAGCACATCGCAGGGCTGAAGCTCATCAATACGGGAAAACTTCAAGAGTGATACCTTTCGTAAATTCGGATGTACCTTTGTCACCAGTTTACCGGCAAATCGCTCTGAGGTTACTTGCTTGATATCTACCTGTGGATGGAATAAGAGCAAGCGTAACAGTTCTCCGCCTGCATACCCTGATCCGCCAGCGATGCTGACGCTAATTTTTGGCATGGACAACCTCCTCCCCAATCTTCATAACCTGGTCAACAATGAGCTTTGGAATATTTACACCCGTGGTTTGAATACTGTTACGGAACTCCATGGTATAATTAACCTCATTGATTACCAAGCCATCATTCGTTTCAAAAACATCTATGGCAACAATATCACCATGGACAGCACGTGCAGCACGAACCGATATATCCGCAAGTTCTTTGGTGATAACACACTTTGAAGCCTTTCCTCCTAATGCAGTGTTCGTCTTCCAGTGCGGGGAAGTTCGATAAATTGCAGCAATACATTGATCACCAATCACAAAACTACGGATATCTCTTCCTTGTTTCTTGGCAACATACTTCTGAATATAAAATATAGAGTGATGGTAACTTCCTAAGACGGTTTTGTGTTCGAGTATTGCCTCTGCAGCATCGCGATCATTGATTTTTGCAAGCAATCTTCCCCAGGAACCAACCGCAGGCTTGAGTACAACAGGATATCCCATGGTTTCCATGGCATGTAATGCAGACGGCTCAGTAAAGGCAATACGTACCTCTGGTTGTGGCACTCCTTGCTCAGCAAGCACTGTTGAAGTTAGGAGTTTATCACCACAAATCGTTGCAGCCTTATAGCTATTAACACATCGAATACCCGCACTTTCAAGTAAGCGTAAGGCATGCAATGCACGTGAATGATTGATACAACGTTCGATAACAATATCAACGGGAAACGTAGTTTTTCCTAAGGTAAACTCGAATTCACGGTCATCCATCATAACCAACTCTACGTTTTTTCTGCGTTGAAATTCCTCAATCAACATTTTTTCTTCTGGTCGAATCAGCGAATGTAAAAACCCAATCTTCATGTATCATCCCTCCATTCTTTTCCAGTCTTGAACATCTCGTAAGAGATCAAGAACACCATGCTTTTGTATAATCTTTTGCATAAGCGGAGAAATCGCTCGTGCCTTATAAGATTTACCATTCATCGTCACTGTATCAATTTCCCCATTAATCTCAAGGTGAGGTGTTATCTTACTACCAGAAGATTCCTCACGAGAATGCAAGGTTTCTTCAAATTCTTCAAAAAAGTCTTCTTCAAGGGTAAGAAGAGGAAATCCATAGAAGAGTGCACCCTCAGCATACAGAGGAGAGAAACTCTTTGCGATAACTGCACGAATTCCTAGTGCTTGGAGTGCCAAAACAGAAGAGGCCCGATTACTTCCCTTACCAAAGTTATGACCTGCAACGAGAATATCTCCTGGCTTGACTTCACGCGAAAAAGATGGACAAAGGTAATAAAAGGCAAGCTGACGAAGGATGTTCGGATCGGTTGCTGACGTTGTGCCAATACCGGGAACCGATGAAGGAGTAATATCATCTGTACTGATGCTGTCTCCTGCTAACCAAAGAGTGCTGTTATCGATATGTCGTAAAAAAGAAGAAGATTGACTCGTGAGATTATGAGGGATGGAGTTCAGGGAAAGCATATCAGCATCATAATGAAAAGGGTTACGTAAACAACCAGCAATTGCAGAATAGCCTGCGGTTACACTGCTTGCCAAAAGGACCTTTGTTGTTTGATCGCCCATTCTTCCTTGATAATTTCGATTTCCAGTACTTAAGGTTACTTGGTGAGGCTGCATTCTTCCGGTTCCAAATCCAAAACAAGGACCACAACCACTGTACATAACCGTAACACCTGCTTCACGAAGATCTTGGATTATCCCTTTTTGTTCGCACCGCTGACGGATAGCCTCAGTAGCAAAAAAAACCAAGGTTGGTATCTTGACATGCTTTCCTCGAATCTGTTCCCATGCCTGTCTGATATCATCATACTTCCCCCCCGTGCATGTTCCAATAAAGACCTGATCAAGATGAGTACCTTCAAGCTCATGAACAGGAACAACAGCTGCAGGGCTTCCCTGTTGCGCAATGCACGGAAGGATAGCATGCAAGTCAAGCTCAACAATCTCTGTGTATGCTTCTGGATCAGCAGCAAAAATCCTTGTCAAAGGAATATTTCTTGTTTCATAGTACTTCTGTAAGGACTGAGTCATAGGAAAGAGCGCTGTTGTCGCAACTGCCTCAGAGCTCATGTTCGTAAAGACCGTAGCCTCTTCTACACTGAGATCTTCCAAGCCATCTCCAAAATACTCAATAACCCTGCCTGTTGCCCTTCCGGTTCTATCTAAAAGAGCAAGAAGATACAACATGGCATCTTTAACCGTAACTCCTGGACGCAATCTTCCACTAACCCGTACACCGAGAGAATAGGGAATAGTTACTGGAATTTTTCCTGTGTGAAGGGCAACTGCTACTCCTATCGGCTGCATGGCCTTTGCATAGACATGATAACACCCCAAGGTGCAGGTATGAGAATCATTTCCTACAATAATCATACCCGGTTTTAGAAGATTTTCTTCCGGAAGAACATGATGCTGTATTCCCTTTCCACGAATAATCGTTGGTGTATATGCTTGTTCAAAGAGCTCAAGCTGTCGTAAATTCTCACAAACTCGTTCTCTATCCTTTCCTTGGTAGCGTGCAGGATCAACGGCATGATCATAAACCAAGATCAGCTTGCTCCTTCCTTGTCGGGGAATGCCTCGAAGCTCCTCAAGAGAACGAAGCAAAGAAGGAGTAGTCCAGTCATCGGTAATAACAAGATCAACAGGAATAAGCTTTGTCTCTCCTGCACGACCACCAAGCAGGTGCTCGGTGATGGTTGGCATGACATAAACTCCTTGTAAACACAATCATTTAAAACAGTAGTGGACATTGTTGTAATGTGCACTAAACTCAATTACTTTTTCACGAACATACCATGGATCTTTTCTTTCGAGTAAAACTGCTGCCATAAAACCAGCAATGATATCCATATCTGCTTCAGTCATTCCCAGACGAGTAATTTCAGGTACACCTAAGCGTAAACCACGGTCATTGATGGTTGGAATCATGTTAATGTTCGCGATGAGATTAGCCTTATGGAGTGCATCAACTGCATGATCTGGGTCACAAACTGGTCTGATGTTTACCCATACCTGATGGCTCTGGGTAAAGCCACGATTTCTGCACTGAACATCAAAGCCACGTGCATGTAATGCCTGAGCTAATGCCTTGGCATTTGCAATGGTCTGTTGCGCATATGCTTCGCCAAACGCAAGCTCCTCAGCAAGGGTAATGCCAAGTGCTGCTACATGATGAAGATGGAAATTTGACACTAACCCTGGGAAAATGGCATCCTCAATATCACGTGTTTTGTCTGATCTATTCGTCAGAATAATCCCCTTTTGTGGACCTGGGAAGGATTTGTGACAACTTCCACTCAGGAAATCTGCACCCTCTCTCAAAGGATCTTGAAACTGTTGTCCAGCGATAAGTCCTAATACCTGTGAACCATCGTAGCAAATAAGGGTATGCGATGGTGCTATTGCTCGAAGTTGTTGAACCGGATGAGGGAATAAGATCATCGAACTGTCGAGGTAGATAACATCAGGAGGATTTTGAGCAAACATCTGCTGACATGCCTGTATATCAATTTCAGCTCTCGTGGTGTCATAAGGAAGGATAAACCGCTTTGCCCGTAATACCTCGGCAATGGTCTTTGCGGCAAAATGACCCCCATGTTCCTGAGCAACATGATAAAAAACCGTGCCAGGTCTGACTAACCCATGGAGCATAATATTCGTACAGTTCTCTCCCGAAAGGGCTCGGACATTTGCCCATTGTGCTCGAAATACCTGTCGTGCTAATGCAAGTGTTGCTTCTTCAATGGCAGCAAGATACTTCCCACCCACATACCGCCACATAGGATTCTGAAATAAATAACGATGGGAGAGGTCTGACATCATGATAGCTCTAGCAGCAGGACTCAGGAGATTTTCCGTTGGCACTAAGCCAATACATTCTGCACGATAGGCACCATGGGCTAAGGCAACCTGAGTGATTCGTTCAAAATAATCCCGTGCCTGTTCTTGACGCAAAGTATCGTTACGTAAAGTGTTCTCTTCTGCACGTTCTGCTTGTTCTGCTTGTGTTTCCATTGTCTGTTGTTCCATGGTATCCCCCATGATCCTATTACAATTATATTGCATGAAGGAGTAGAAGAAAACAGGGCGCATATATAAACTTAATGTTAATTATTTAACAAATTTATTGATAGTTGTTATTTATTTGGATTTAGGATCAAAGTGTTATACAACATTAATATTAATAGGTTAATGGTATAACATTATCTTGTTAATATTAATCAGAAATAAATATTCATTAGACAAAGATATGCAGACAAAACACAAAAGAAAAAGAACGAAAAAAATCTTGAAAAAAGAAAAAATCAACAATTACTGACCCCAATCTTCTTCTTCCTTGGGTGCTTCAGCCAACTGTACTGGCTTTGTTTTCTTTACTTCCAATTCAGTACCACAACCAGGGCATTCAAGCAATTCTCCCTTGACGGCTTTGTCGTTTACTTCAATATCTCCACCACAAACAGGACAGTCTGCCATAGTATCTACCTCCGTATATAAGACATATAGCTAAACAAGAAATAATGTGCTCTTTATAAAAATTTGTTTCGCATCATGCCACAGAAGAAGTTGATGCTTCTTGCTTGACTAAGGGACGTACTAGTATATATCCGATACGCATGGTAAACTCAATAATCATGATAAATAAAAGATAGTAAATCATCGTAGAATAAAGCCCAACAGTCTGCGTGAGCATAGCGAGCGATGCACTGAAAGAAAAATACGTAACATCCATAAAGTAGAGAGCAAGCAAGGTCAACGGAAGTAATTTTGCAAGCTCTCGGGAGAGATCCTCACTAAAATACGTAGAGATTCGCACAGCACTAACTATGGTTATAGATGCGAAAAGAACTTTGTCGATTCCCTGATTCTTTGCAAGAAAGACTAAAAGGGTGGTAAGAACAGCAAACCAGATAAAGGCAAAGATGGGGAAAAGAAAAAGATACTCAACAACATAGAGAAGCACAGCAAGAGCCTTTTTCAAGATAGGACGGGATGCTGTGTTATACTGCCCCAAGTTCATGCGAAAGATGTCTTTCCGAGCTAGCCAACGGTAAAAGGTAAAGATAAAGAGAGCGTAGATAACGATAGCAGCAACAAATGGTACAAGCGGTTCAATGGTCTTCACTGCATCCTGAAAATTAAGTGAGGAAAGGGTAATAGGCAGGGCCATAGATGCTTAACAAGAGCACAAGTATAAATAGTTTACCATTAAAAAGACAGGAGACAAGTAACGGAAGGGATAAAGAGACGGACTTATGAAGAAGGTTTATAAATATAGCAAAGGACACTAATAATCGCAACCTTATGTCCTCTGCTTTTTAGGAAAATACATACGGATGATTACGAAAATTAATGTCTTTTCCTAAAATTAAAAATTAAGTAATGCAAGTCATACTATGAAATTCGCATTAATAGGATCTCACGGAACTGGAAAAACAACCGTCTTCGAACAAATCAGAGTAACACATCCAGAATTTCAGTATTTTCAGGAAGGAGTTCGACATCAAGTTCCTTCTTTTGGTTTTGAAAGCCCGTATGATATAATCGATCGAATAGGGATTGGTGCTTTTGAATTAATGAACCTGAACTCATGGAGTGTCATAGATCCCGCGGTAAACAGTACACTGGACCCGACAAGAACAATTATAACTGATCGTTCTGCAATAGAGGGTTATGCCTATTTTTTGTCATTAAAAACAGAAAGAGATAATGGTGTTGCAGAATTGATAAGACATATGTCGAGGCACTATGCTTCACTCATAGATACGTTTGTGTACTTTCCAATTGGTGTTTTTCCACTTTCTGGCGATCAGATGAGACCTTGTAGACCTGATTTTCAAAGGGAAGTTGATGACAAGGTGAGAGTTGCTTTACAAGAGCTTGATGTACCAATGGACAAGGTTTATCGTCTGCAATCAAAAGATATTGAGGGAAGGGTTAATGAAATATTAGAGGTAATTAACCACTAATCTATTTACTAAGGTTTACTTATTGCTTTGCAAATAAGGTACTCCATGCCATTCTTTTTCGGTCTTTCCAAGCTCCCTGATGATACACATAGCTTACGATCAAGGGCAATACTGAGGTTGCCTCAGCATAGACCATCTGCTCATAGACTGTATCAACCTTTCCCCAAGAACAGGCCTCTTTTAAGGTTGAACTTGAACATGCACCATCACGGACATCTGCTACGGTAATCTGGACCGCATACTTATGGACCGGTACCTTCTTTCCAAGGCATTCTGCACAGACAACCGTATCCTGAGCAAAATTTTTAGGAACCCCACCACCAATCATAAACAATCCCGTAGTAGGTGCCTCAATCTTAATCATGGTGAGCTCACGAAAGTCGCGAACAGAGTCAATCGTGACATGCTTTTCTTTGTTTTTCCATTGATGCATTACCAAACCAAATCCTGCACTTGAGTCCGAAAAGGCTGGACAAAAGATCGGAACCTGATGTTCGTATGCAGTCTGAACTAATGAATTCTTCTTTTTTGCATGAGCTGTCAAATAGTTTCCCATTGCTTTGATAAATTCGCGGGAAGAATATGGCTTTGGTTCCAGGCTATCAGCAATCTTTTGAATAGTTGCATCACAGATTTGGAGTTCATCTTCATCAATATAAGTATCATAGATACGGTCAACATACACGTCACGAAGTGTTTTATCATCCACAAACGGGCTTCCCTTATAGTGCTTAAAGCCTAAGGCTTCAAAAAAATCCATATCAACAATAGATGCACCGGTTGCCACAATAGCATCAACCATATTATATTTTATCATGTCAGCATAGACCTGCATACAGCCACCTGCGCTTGTGCTACCGGCAAGTGTTAAGATAATACTACAGTCTTTTTCGGTAATCATTTGGTTAAGTATCTGTGCTGCCCGTGCCGTGTCTCGAGAAGTAAAAGACATCTGTGCCATAGCAGTAATAATAGGGGTACTATCAAAACTTGTAATATCAATATGACGAACAGTTTCTTTCAAAAGATCCTTTTTATTCATTGCTTTTTCCCTCCCTCAAATCTATAACTTAACAACTTATAGATTAATTTTGCAGCAAGAAAATCAGGTGCTTTATTATGTTCATTCGGACACAGTTCAACAACATCAAAACCAACAATCTGACGATTTTTTGCTACTGTTTTCAACAATGCAAGAACATCATACCAAAACAAGCCCCCAGGTTCAGGTGTACCAGTAGAGGGCATAATACTTGGATCAAAGACATCGAGATCAATAGTAATATAGACCTGTTCTGGTAATTGTGCAAGAACCTGTGGAATCCATTTGCGCTGAGCATCCAAGTTTTCTGCAAAGAATACCTTTCCTTTTTTAAGATAAGGTTTTTCAGAAGCATCCATACTTCGAATCCCAACCTGGATAACAGGACAGTGCTCTTGGGCCCTGGCCATTGCACAGGCATGATTATACTGAGAGCCTTTATAACTTTGCCGCAAATCAGTATGGGCATCAAGCTGAAGTACTGCCAGATCTGGATATTTTGTAGCATGAGCTTTGATCGTACCCACACTTACTGAATGTTCACCGCCAACAACAACACAAAACTTTCCTTGCTGAAGATGAGAAGTTATGCACTGCTCTACTGCCGTAACCATTGCTTCAGGTGATCTTGCTTCAGTTACTGGTTTATCAGTCGCAACACCTTGACGATGTACCTCACTATCAGTCTCAATATCATAGAGTTCCATGTATCCAGAAGCATACATTAACGCGGCTGGTCCTTTGTCGGCACCTTTTATCCATGTGCTAGTACCATCATAAGGCACAGGAACAATAACTACCTTAGCTTTCTTGAAGTCAGTGGATGATGGAGGAAAATCTCCAAATTGATTGATGGCCATTTTGATTAGATCAATTTTCAGTAGCTATTATCAGAGAAGAGTTTTACTTACAGAACAGGATACAGATAATTCGTAAAACACAACGCAACAAGAGCTGTCCCATACTTCTTGCGTACGAAGAAACTCTCTGTCTTAAGCGTTATATCACGCAGTTCATAGGTTTCTGAAAACCCATTGGTATAGAGTTCCTGCAAGCTTGCATTCAGCCTTCGTTGTACTTCTTGCTCAGAAATAGTTCCATTGTGTTCGCAAACTAATCCTCCATATTTCTCTCCGGTCTGTTTGTCATACAACCAACCATAAATAATACCAGCTGTTGCGCGTTGACCTTTTTTTGCATGCGCAACTGCCATAATAGTTTCCATGACAGAACCGTGAATCATTGCACCTTGTTGGGGAACTTCAGTGGCAATAGCAGGCAAGATAGAAGAGTAGGTCATAATATTATACCTCTCAATACCTGCAGACTTCAGTGCCAAATGATAAGAACCAGCGTGAACAGTAATATCGCTTTCTCCGCTTCCCTTCGTAACAAAGTAATCACGGGGAATTCTATTTCCAATAACTAGACCTCTCTGGTTGAGCTGTGAAGACAACGGATAGAGGTCACTCTGCCCTTGTCCGTGCTCCTCAGGAGAAGCCATGAGTACATATCTTTGACGCCCACGCCTCCGAAAAGGCTTTGGCAAGAAGAGGTGCTGTATCAACGTCTGTAATGGAGAAAAAACGGATTGAGACGCCCCTTTCCTGCTGTTGACAAGCGCCATTGATGGTGCGCGTTTCAGTGCAATTATTTGGTCCATCTCTACGCTGTTAGTTTACGAAAGTCACACCCTGCCTT
The DNA here is from genome assembly GCA_016187565.1 of Candidatus Woesearchaeota archaeon. Lineage (NCBI taxonomy): Archaea > Nanobdellati > Candidatus Woesearchaeota > Candidatus Woesearchaeota archaeon. The sequence goes on along the minus strand of JACPJR010000001.1, from coordinate 34,606 downwards.
TTTTTTGACAAGCATTCGTTCACTTTAGCAATTTGTAAAATATTTGTTATATATAAAACTTTGCATTTTGAAACCGTTGAAAACATCTTGCAGATCTTACAAGATCTCAACAAAACAACTACAATTCTTTTTGAACGTTTCTGCGTCTGCTTTCGTGCCAACAATTTTTCCCCAATGTATCGGTAGAGCAAGTTTTGGTTGAATAATATTGGCTGCATCAGCTGCTTCTTTGCCATTCATCGTGTATGTTCCACCGACGGGGAACATAGCAACATCAATGTTTTTTATTTTTTGCATTTCAGGAATGTTGTCAGTATCGCCAGCATGGTAATACCGTTTCCCTTCAACCGTAAGAATGTAACCAACCCAAGCATTTGCTTTTGGATGAAATGGTTTGTTGATGTTGTAGGCAGGAACTACGTCAACAGCAATTCCCTCAACAGTAAAACTATCTCCTGGTTTCACGGTATGAACAGGCATCCCAAGAATTTTTCCACAATCTGCTGGTCCATAGATGATTGTTTTTTTGTCAAGGATCTGTTGAACACTTGCCCTGTCGCAGTGATCATAGTGGCTGTGGGTAATAAAAATAAAATCTGCTTTTTGTGTTTCCTTAATCTGCCATGGATCAAGGTAAATGATTTTATGACCACGCAGCATAAATCCAGACTGCCCCAACCATCGTAATCCTTCAACCATTGCCATCACCTCATCTCCGTATAAGCAGTACTTTTATTTAAAGATTTACCTGAAGATTTAAAAGAGACTATGCATTACTGGTCATAAACTAAATAATCTACAGAGACCAAACCATGAAACTCCGCATGCAACATGGAGCTCAAACAGATACCACTATTCTTGAAAACCCTTCACAGATCTTAGGAGATCCCATTCCTGCAGAGATGGAAGAGCACCGTTTCTGGGCTTATGTCCTTCAACGTATCCAAAGGATGACTGATTCTCCTGTGCTTCACCAAATTGGACTTGAAGAAATTATCGAGCGAATCAGAGCCAAGCCAAAAAAAAACGCTCGGACAAGTTGGGAGCAAGAAATCTTCGATGCACTCAAGGATTTTGGAGATAATGACCTTGGCACTACCCAGCAAGGAGGATTAGCTACTTACGAATTCGGTACGGGAATACCTTTTTTCTCTACAGAAACAGATTCCCCTGGATTTAATAACTTTAAAGAGTCACCATGGCTTGCAGGTTCAACGTACGATCTTGTTTTCTCTTGTATCCCATCTCATGGCTATTATGTACAACCAAAGTATGAGAATGGAAATCCTGTAAGCCGTCTCTTGAGGAATAAGGGGAAACCTTCGCTTATACAGAAGATGATGTCCACCATCCCTCAGGGATATGGTATTACGGTTCTTGATAATTGGTTTGGATCTTCTTTTAGCTTTAATGGCTCTCCTTGTTATGAGACATTGATTGCAGAAATCCAGGCAGAGAGTAGGGTGAATGCACTACGCCCTCTCGTTGTTTTTTTAGAGTCATCTTCTTGCCCTTACCTAGGTGATGTTTTTACTAATGATCCAACCCTCTCAGTTCAGACTACGTTTTTAAGAGACCTGAGAAGAACGTATGAAGGAGTCGTTGGTGATTACACGAATCTCTATAAGGGATATGCATCTCTTCGTGATCCAAACATTACAACTGAACAAGTCAAAGAAGCAATTGAAGAATTATTGATGTCTGGCGTTGTTATGAAAACTGGTGATGATAGGATGCAATTATGCCGTCTCATTAGTAACCCATGAGTGGTTCGAAGGATTTATATAGTGGTTAATCGTCTTTGACAGGAGAGGACGTTCTCGAAAAGAGAAACAAAAAAGACGGAAAATGGTCAATCCCTATCTCAGTAGAGTCATGGTTAAGAGTTGTATTCTTTTAGAATTATGTCTCATTGTTGTCTTAGTGAAGTTTTTTCCTATCGCAGCTTACCCAAGCATCATAGCAATTATTGTTGTCGGTGGGTATTTTTTGGTCAAGGACATACTCAAACACAACATTGAAGAGCAGGTCACTGTCCAACCTCAACAAGAAGCAGCAGTACATCCACAACCGGTTCAGGAACAATCACCAAAGAAAGATAACGAAAAAGACAGTAAAGAGCATAACCATCAGGAAAAAAAAGAAGGAAAAGAAGAAGAGAACAAAGAAGTAAAAGAACTAGAGGATAACACAGAAGAAAAGAAGGAAGAGAGCGTTCATACTCCTGAAAAAGGTACAAAACAAAAAAAAGAGGAAGAGAGTGAAAGAGACGATAATAAACACAGTAAACGAGAGACAAAGAAGAAGGAAGAAACAAAGGCACATGAACAACCAAAAAAGACAGAGAAACAAGAAACAAACGAAGTAACTAAAAAAGAAGAGATAAATAAAGAGCACTCAGGACATGAGACCGAATGGGATAAAATCATTCGTGAGATTGCTGAAGGTCAATGATCTTCGCATGAGTAAAAAAAGAGGACATGGAGATGTGGAGAAAAGCCCAAGTAAGTATGGAATACCTCACCCTCATGGGATTTACGCTTCTCTTACTGATCCCTATTATTTACATTTTCTCATTACAGTCTGCAGAGAGCAGTGAAGATGTTGGTGTTGCCCAGACCAGTGCCATTGGCGACAAGATTATTGAAGCTGCCGATCAAGTCTATTATCTAGGCGAACCATCAAAAACAACGTTGAAGGCTTACTTTCCTGATGCCATTGAGAATGTAACGATCGTCAGTAATGCACTTGTTTTCACCCTAGAAACACGTGCAGGCATTTCTGATATGGTTAAGATCTCTCGGATAAACTTAACAGGTTCACTTTCTCCGGTATCAGGGTTCCATGAAATTGTTATTCAGGCAACCGAAAATGGTGTTACGATTACCGATTCCTAAGCAACGAGCACAATTAACCTTTGAATTTTTCATGCTCATAGCATTTGGCTTTCTTGTTTTGATACTCATATTCATCATCGTTGGAGAAGAAGTTCAGACGCTTCGACAGCAACAAGAATTTAATGTAGGTAGAGACCTGGCTTTCTCTCTGCAAACTGAGCTGTATCTTGCTGCTGAAGTCGAGCCTAATTATTTCCGCGAGTTTTATGTTCCTGATACTATCAAAGGAGTCCATTTTAATGTTACGATGACCAATGAACGATTAATCATAACAACAAAGAATTTTGAGCATGTCCGTATTGTACCTCCAGTAACCGGCTTATTTGTGTTAGGGCAGTACAATAACCTTTCCAATAGAGGAGGAACATTGTTCCTGAATTCGTAGGATAAGCAGATCTTATCTGCCAGCCATCATTGGGGAAAATAACCTATGTCGCTACTAAAACAACAAAAAGGACAAGCATGGGATCTTGACTTTATTCTAGCCATGGTCCTCTTCATTGTGGTTGTCTTGGTTTTTTTTGAATTCTACATGAACTTTTTCCCTAAACAAGGGCTTTCCTACAATGACCTTAAGGTTGACGCAAAAATCATTGCAAATCAATTGATGGTCAGGGGCTATCCGTTTAATTGGACGAGTACGAATGTCAGTCGGATTGGGATTACGAACAGTGATAATCGCATCAATGAGAGTAAGGTTGCTGAGTTTGCCAGCCTTGACTATGACCAAACAAGAACATTGCTCGGAACTTCTTTTGATTATTTTGTGTACTTCCAACAGTATGAACGAAGAATCAATGAGACTGGGTTGTTGAATAACCTTACCGTTACCAGTAAGGGAGGTTCTTCTGGCTGTGACAGCTCCTCGTGTTGGGTAGCCGATGGTTCAGGATGGCTCAATGTGAGTCATTCAGGGTTACCAGTCGAAGGGAATCTTACCTTTACCTACCATTTCCAAGAAAACCTAAGCCAGACCATGCAAAACGTAAGTGTAACTATTGGAGGTATCAGTCAAACTAGGGGAGACCAGGGATTTTCTGATGGATGGTATGAGTACAGCTTTCCGACCTTATTTCCCTTTACTGCACCAACAACAACCATTTCTATGAATAGTAGCTGTAATGCTGGAGCAAGTTGTGTAGGAACCTCAAAGGTTACGGTAGATTCCTATAGGATCAACGGCAACATTCCTGACGAGCATCTTGTTTCAATCGGAGGGGTCTGTGGCATTGGAAGTCCGGAAGTTGTCATCAATATAACCAGCGATGCTGCATACTATTGGAATACGAATAGTGTTATGCGGGATGAAATGATCGATTTAGGAGCTGACCTTTACAGCACAACCGGAGATATTAACGGAGACTTAAATGACCTGCTCAATAATGCAAGTAAGTATGGATTTATACTCTTTGAAGATCCTGAGTTTAGTACAGCTGACCTTTCATTAGTACAACCAGTTGTTTCGAACACAATGGCTACTACATTTATGGTAGGTTCTATTCGAGGCACTGGAAACTATAATGCATTCAGCGTTCAGTTAAAAGGAGTAAGTAGTAGTGGCACAACGACAATTATTGCAGAAGACTCTGCATTGCCTTTTCGCCTAGGGGAAAACATGAGTTACAATGGGGATCATACATGTGTATGGAGCCATATAGGGGCATTGAATTATGTGGCTCTTGGAAATTATTCGGGAGGTGGATCATGTAATTCACATGAGACTATAGCATCCTGGGATTATGGGAGAAGTAGGATCTATTATTTTGGCCGGATGAATGCAACTTACCAAGGAAAACCAACCATTGAAGATGAACTCAAAGAAGGAGCAGCAAACTTTATTACCACGCAATGTGGTGATCCTGTTTTCACTATGGAATCTGAACATTTGGCAAAGATCGTACGCTTACCGATCTATGAGTCTGACACGGTTGCCATGGTTCTCTTAGTCTGGACCTAATAGTGATACGCTCATAATAGGGATAAAGTAACAGAGGATACAATAAAATGACACGTCGAAAAAAAGGTGTACTGTTTGTAACAGACGCAATCCTTGGCATTGCTCTCCTTGTCCTCGGCATGATCCTCTTAACTGTTTTTTTGGTGACTGAAGAACCAATTCTCCAGTCTACGTATAGCTCACAGGATGCTGTTGACTTTCTTGCAACAATAAAAGTGGGAGAACTCGAAAGCTCTTATCTTGCCTATCTCATCAATGGAAGTGATGCAACTGATACCACGGCAAGTGTTTTGGAAATGATTGGAATATATGTAGTCAAGAATGAAACAGAGCTTGCTCGAAATCTCTCGGCAACCATCCTTGAGAAGTATATTCCATCACGTTATGGCTTTGAAGTCCTTGTTGGCGGAGAATCCGTCTACCAGAGAAATAAAACAACAACAGCAAAAGCAACCATTACCTCTAAACGGATGGTAACGGGTATTGAATTAGGAAAACCAGTTGAAGGTGTTACCACACAAGTCCACCTCACCAAGATTCTCGATAGGACACTTTCCAGTTATGCTTATTTTGGTGGCTTTGAAGGCCAGGGAAACATCACCAAGGTAATTGACGATATTCCTGACGATGCAACCATTGTTTCAGTTGAGATAGAGGGTGATCTCGAAGTGCCATTTAACCTCTCTATTAATGACATCCATTGTAACGATATGGTACCTATAGGGGGTAACCTCACAGCAGATTATTGGAATGTGACCTCCTGCGCTTCTTCTCTGGTGAAAGGATATGGAAACCAGAACAACTTTACCTTAGCCTTTGCCTCTGGAACACTAAGTGATGCATTTGTGGCTGGAGGATTTATCCGAGTAAGATATGAAACCAATCAACTGATTAATCCAAAATACTACCAGTTGAGTGCAAAGAATGGGAGTTGGGTTTATCCTTTACCTGGCATCAACGGCTTAATTAATGTCTTCTCATCCTTCTATGTTCCAGGAACATTAACCGGAATGGAGATCTACCTTAACTATTGGGTAAACTTTAGTAATAGTTCACAAGTACTGGTCTTCAGCGTTGCTAATACGACAGTGTATAGTGAAGAGAATGCAACCCCTCCCCAGCAGATAAGACTCAATAGTACCTATCTAGGGGGTGTCATTAATTATAATGCATTCACGAAAAGTACTGTTCCCTTCCGTTTTGGATTTGCAAATTTTAGTGAATTTCTGCTTAATGGGAACGCTGATGTTGTTCTGGTCAATGATTTCTCAGGAAGTATGGAGTGGTGCATGGTTGATGGCTATCGAGAAACAGACTATGCAGTCCAAGGCACCCATCCCATAACCAAACAAACCATCTGTAGCTACCAACAAGCCGTTTCCTATTGTCCACAAGAGGTTGTCAACAGAACATATGTTGAAGAGCAGGGTAAAAGCTTCAGTATGTTTAGAGACCATGTCATCAATGATTCAGTAACCCTCAATATGTCGCTTCGCGTCATGACCATGAGCAACACCACTGGCTTTGACGGTGCAGTTGCTGGCACTCTTTTCTTTCTCGGGTGTAATGTGACTGCTCTCTCTGGTTACAGTCTTGAAACTGATCTCACCACGCCAAGAATCTATCCAGATACAGTTACCAGTGGGAATGTTACCTTCGGACCAAGAAATACAACAACCTTCCCCTATAATGGCACTACCTTAAATGAGCTTTACCTAGCAACAGCACAAGTCCCTGTACCGGGAATAGTTTCTAATGTCAGCTATCTCTTTGGATTTACTGATCCTGAGAATGTTGATGGATTTATCGTTAATCTCACCTGTACTATGACTCCCTCCTTTCTGATTGTCAATGAGGGAAATTTACCAGTAATTGGTTTTAAAGAGTACAACGCAACCATTTTTGTGGGTACAGAAAAAGCCTCTGATCCCATTGATGTTTTCCAAAGACCGTTTGGAGACTATACGGCATTTCAGAATTATACCAATGTCAAGAAAGTTGAGGCACTGAAGAATGCAGTTTCCTTCTTTATCAACACGATTTTAAATGTAAGCGGTAATAAGATTGGGTTGGTAGATTTTGCCGGGCCTGGTTTTTTGGCAAATACAACCACAGGACCATGCACCAATGGTACCTATTGGGACCTTCCTTTTGATGGTGATGATAGTAGCGGTATGGTTACTTTTACCCAAACAATGGATGAGCAATATGTCAACTATACACATACAGATGATGGGGTCAGTGGCTGGTTGAACTTTACGACAAATCTTTCTTTAGTGAACCAGTACCTTCAAACAACCTGGAACCAAACATGGCTACTCCAAACATGCATCTGCTGCGGTATGTACAAAGCGATCAATCTCACGGCAAATTTAAGTTCAGCAGATCGAGCAAAATTCATCATCATGATGACTGACGGAGTACCAACCGTACCAAGCTGTGATGCTGAATTCTATGGGAAAAATATGACCATTCCTTCGCTTGGCGAGCAGTATGTAGGTCCCGGGTTATCGGCCAATAAATCGGCAAATATTGCATGGAAGAACTATTCCATCAGGGTTGACACTATTGGCTTTGGTCCAGAAGTTCTGTATACTGAATTTTTCTTACGAAACATGAGTCAGTCTGGAAATGGAACCTACTTCTATGCCGGAAGCTATGAAGAACTTTTAGAGGCCTATAGCAACCTTTCAGAAGACATTCTGAATGTGACGTACTCAGGACAACAGGCAAACGTCAGTAGCGATATTACGGCAACAAAGCTCTATCCAGATTCCTACATTAAAATAAATTTTACTCCAGAGCTTGATCCCATAGAATACGGAGAGATCTCTCTTGATTTTGACCGCAGAAATGGAAATACCAATTGCAGCCAAGAACTACCAGTCGGAGATGCATTTAGGGTAATCAATGCAAAGATTACTTCCTACTCAGGTTCATACTGGACACGACTATTAACGGTAAACAACAATATAGCCTATAATCTGACCTTGTATGGCCAAACCTACAGTACCTTAGGAGATCCTTTCGAGGTAACAATCCCCTATGGAATGGTTGCCTCTAATACGACCAATAATATTACGCTTACCATAGGTAATGATCCTTCAAGCAGTCAGGAATGTTCTGCAAACAACTCCTTAATCTACACCGGCATGTTAAACACGCTTGTTCCTTACTCTGAAGTATACCCACTTTCAGAAGGATGCACCTGGGAGATTGAACATGAAATAGCAGGTACGTCAAACCTTACCGTACCGGAAAATTATCTTGGAAGCAACGCCTGTTCTTTTACGAGTACGATGGTTTCCTATAATATCAATGATTCCTATCAAGATGTGGTTTACCAGCTTCTCAACAAGATTGATTTCAATGCAAATAACAAAACTGATATCCGATTTAATACCACCGGATTAGTCGTAGAAGTCTCGAGAATTTCCCGAGTTCCCTACTTACATGGGCCTACCATGGTAGAAGTACGGGTATGGCAATAAATACATAACTAAATACTGCAGGACGAGTAATTACACAAATGATACGACATATGAAGAAGATACATCAGAACAAACGGGGAATGTTTTTTACGATTATTGCTGTTTTATTGATAGGGCTTGCGGTCTTCGCAGTAACCATAAGAACTCAGTATAGCTTGAGAGAACGGGCTTATGTCATCGAAACACGGGTGCTTACCATGAACTCGTTTATTAAAGATGTGAACCGAGATCTTGAACGGGCGTTATACATAGCCTCGTTTCGAAGCTTCTTAGCACTACAAGCATACACATCGCAAAACCAAACCTATCTCAGCAATACGCAAGAGGCCTTTACCGAGCTTGTCATGAACGGCACCTTATTTGGAGATCCAATGCTCTTTATTAATGACTCTCATTTGACCAGATGGTTGGAAGCTATTAATCAAGAAGGAAATGAAATTGGGGTAAACATCAGTTTTTCAAATATTAACGTTACGCTCTACCAAGAAGATCCGTGGTTTGTTACCGTTGACCTTAACATCAGTTTCACCGTTGTGGATACAAAAGGATTAGCACAATGGGAAGTAAATACCAGCACAAAAACACAGATTAATATCACTGATTTTGATGATCCGATCTATAGCATCAAGAGCGAAGGAACAGAATTTAACCGCATTGTCAAGAGTCCGATAAATGTCTTTGTCATTGGAAATGATACCTCACCACTGATGGAGCACATCAGTAAAGGGTACTACATTGCTACCAATATTTCACCCAGTTTTCTCATGCGTTTTGAATATAACTTAACGCCATCTCCTTATGGTATAGAAAGCCTTGTTGCTGTTGCCAATATTAGTGAGATAAGGTTTATTAAAAATAGGACTATTGTTGACTTTTACTATTGGAACGGGGTTGAGCCAAGCCCCATTTATAGAATCAACCAAACACCTGATTGGGTTCTCATCGATAATGAAAGTGGAAGATTAAATTACTATGGGATACCGCAAAATATGGTTTTCACCCCCTAATCCAAAAGACAGCATATAGATGGTACGATGAAAGAATTGGTTACGAAAACTATTTAAATGAAGGAGAACTCTACCTGTGAAGTATTCATGGAGATAATCGGCGGATAAGAGAGGAACACACGAATGAAGAATGCGATGATTGAAACGGGTGTTGATAAGCTCGTAAAGTTAGTTGAAGAACGAAAACGTATTTCTGTTGCTGACGCTGCAAAAGAGCTTGGCGTCCTTGTTCCTGTTATCGAAGAATGGGCTGAATTCTTAGAAGAAGAAAGATTGCTCAGTATTGAGTATAAACTGGCCACAACCTATCTTGTTGTTAGAAAGTTAACCAAAAAAGACATTGAAAAGAAAGAAGATGATTTCCAGAAACATAAGGACCTCTTTGTAAGAAAAGTAAAGACGGCCTTGATAAATCTTGACCAAGAAACAATAAGCCTTGATGAAATCAAAGCACGATTTGAGGAACTCAAGCAAAAAATGGAGTCTCGGGCTTCTCATGTCAAGGACGAATTAGAACAGCTTGAGAAGTACGACGATATCAAAAAGAATATTGATGCTGAGATGGCAAAGCAAGAGGAGCTTTTCCATCAAAAAATTCTGGAACTTCATAAAGTTGTCGAGAGAGAGCAACGAAGATTCAAGGATGTCATTAGCGGAATTAGCGGTGAGGAAAAACGGCTGAGCGAGACCATGCTCAAGATGGCAACTATGCAAGAGCAGGAGAAAATTCTGAAAAACAAGCTTGATCAATATCGTGATTTAATTGACAAAATCAAAGAAGAAGTAAATACTGATGATAAGACTATTAAAGTAAGCGAAGATCATATTACCAACTTAACAAAACAGGCAACAGACATTGAACAAAAGATCCAAGCAAAAAAGGATACGATTACCAAGCTCATTGCAGAGAGTAAAGGACATGAAGAGAAAGTACTTGAAATCCAGAAAGCAATTGTCAGAAAGCTCAAAGAAAAAAAAGAGTTTTTAACAAAGGATATGAACAAAACAACAGACATTGCACAGGAGTTTAACGCATTCCTCGAAAAGAAAAGTGTAATGGAAGAAACAATTGGAAAGATTGATAAAGAAAGAGATGCTTTACGAAAAGAATTAAAGGAATTAACAAAAAAAGCATTACTGTTTGACATTAGCTCACGTTCAACAACCGTAACAGAGCATATCAAAGGATTAGAGGAAAAACTGGAAGAGTTCAATAAAAAGCGAAATAAGCTTTCACGAACCTTAGAAAAACTGGTGAGCCTTGTCAAAAAGAAATAACTCAAGTTCCTATAATGTTAAAAGAGCAGATACCTTTAAATGACACCTAAACATAAAGGAAAATAACGCGAGGGAATCGCTATGGTAGAAAAAAAAGAGGTAGTTGATACAAAAGAGGCTAAACCAAAGTTTCCTCCACAAAAAGGAGAGAAAAATAAACCAGAGATTTCTGAAGATCCTTCTTCTAAACTATTAGTAAAAAAAGTGCCACAAGAACAAGAACAAAAGCTTATTGAGGCCTATGATTTTGTCTCAAACAAAATTCCGGTCATGGTTCGCATCCATATGATTGCTGAGGAGTTCGTTCCGGTTTATGAAGTCTCCTTATCAAAGATTAGCAAGACAACAGAAATCATTCTCGAAAAGATAAGAAGGGAACTCATCAAGGAAGTAACACTCGGTATGGTTGATTTAACGAGTACAAAAGAGACAGGAGTTATCGAGAACAAGTTCAGCGAGACTATTAAAGAACTGGTTGAGAAGTATTTCCCGGATATGGAAGTAGAAACAAAAGAATTTCTTGCAAGCTACTTGATCCAGAAAAGCCTTGGCTTGGGAAGTATCGAGATTCTTATGAGTGATGCAAACCTGGAAGAGATCGCTATTAACCAGAGTGAAGAACCCGTCTGGGTTTACCATCGAAAACATGGATGGCTAAAAACAAACATTTACCTCAAAGATGAAAATCAGACAAAGCATTATGCCACCATGATCGCACGAAAGGTTGGTCGTCAGGTTACGCTTTTAGAGCCATTACTTGATGCACATCTTGATGAAGGAGACCGAGTAAACGCTACGCTCAGTCCGATTTCTACTCGAGGAAATACGATAACCATCCGAAAATTCTCCCGAGACCCATGGACGATTACGCGTTTTATTACATCAAGAACGATTTCGATTCCCGCAGCATCCCTCATCTGGCTTGCTATTCAGTATGAGCTTTCAGCAATTATTGCAGGAGGTACGGCATCAGGAAAAACAAGTATGCTCAATGTTGTCTCAAATTTCTTCCCACCAAATCAACGTATTATCTCTATTGAAGATACGCGAGAGATTCAGTTACCAAAATTTTTGCACTGGTTGCCCATGTCAACCCGACAGCCAAACCCTGAAGGAAAGGGTGGTATCAGCATGCTTGATCTACTCGTTAACTCGCTGAGACAGAGACCAGACCGTATCTTAGTCGGAGAAGTAAGAAGAAAAAAAGAAGCAGAGGTCTTGTTTGAAGCAATTCATACGGGTCATAGTGTCTATGCTACCTTCCACGCGAATAATGCTGAAGAAGCCATAACAAGGCTAACCAGCCCTCCCATTGATATACCTAAAGTGCTTATGCCAGCCATCAGCTTAATTGTAACCCAATTTAGAAATCGTCGATTAGGATTCAGGCGAACATTCCAAATTGCCGAGATCCTGCCTACTGGAGAAACAAATGTGCTCATGCAATTTGACACCAGAGAAGATACCCTGAAAAGGGTTAATCCCTCACGATCATTATTAAACACGTTACAGATGTACACCGGCTTTAGCCCGAAAGAAATCAGCGTTATCCTCAAGGAGAAAGAAATGGTCCTTTCCTACCTTGTTGCTAACAACATTGACACGGTTGATAGTGTTGGACGCATCATGGCAGAGTATTACACCAACAAGGATGCCCTGATGAAGAATTACGTCATCCCGAATAGGAAGTTTGGGTGATTGCCATAGGGATAAAAGTCTTTTTCAAAGGGTTAAGCGAACGTTATAGTGGATTAAAGATAAAGCTCCAGCAAGCATCCATGCCTGATGAGCCAGAGGTATTTATCCAGAAAACATTCATGACGTCGCTCTACGTAACATTAGCTGTTGTGATTATCTTGTTTCTGTTTCTTGGAAAGTCAGATATTCCTCCGATTCTTATCCTTATTGGAGCTCCCATCGTGTTTATAGTCTTATTTAATTATTTGATGCGGATTCCTGATTTAAAAGCGATTCATGTCGACAAAGAGATACGAAAAGAGATTGTTTTTGCAGGCAGATTTCTGATCATTGAATTGGAATCAGGCGTTCCCTTGTACAATGCTCTGGTCAATGCTTCACAGCATTACAAAGCCATAGGACAAAGTTTTAAGCGAATCGTGGACAAAGTAGATTTAGGGACGTCGCTCGAGGAAGCCATTAATGAAGAAACTGAAATAACTCCTTCAGCAAATCTACGAAAGATTCTGTGGCAGATTTTAAATTCCTTAAAAACAGGGAGTGATATCTCAAAATCATTAAACTCTGTTATCGATCAGGTTGTGCAAGAACAACGAATTGAAGTAAGTGCCTATGGAAGGAAGTTAAACCCACTTGCCATGTTTTATCTTATGTTCGCGATAATCATGCCTTCCTTAGGAGCGACCATCTTCCTTATCCTTTCTACCTTTATTGGACTTCAAATTTCCCTTCCCGTTTTTTTAATGTTTGCAGGATTTGTTGGCTTTGTTCAATTCATCTTTGTCTCGGTCGTCAAGGCCCAGAGACCAGCAGTACAGTTTTAGGAGCCTCACCATGAATCCCTTAGACCACTTCAAAAAGTTTCACAAGCCAGTCCCAAAAGAAAACCTCCAAGAAGAGAAGCCAAAGAAGGAAAAGAAAACAAAATCGCAGATAAAACGAATGCTGCGATCGTACTTAGAAAAGGCAGGCCTGACTATAGAAGAAGGTGCACTCAACAAACGCGTTATTCTTGCCAGTATCATTTTAGGAGCGCTTGCCATTCTTCTTGTTCTCTTCAAAGCAGACGCTACTCAGTATTATTCAGCAGGTCTTATTGTGTTCTTTTTTATCATAGGCTGGGTTGCATTAGCGGTTTTTTTTGTATTTCTCATATACACCTTCCTGTACATTTATGTTGACCTCCTCATGTATCAACGAAGGCTGCAAATTGAAGAAGTCTTTCCTGACTTTTTACAGTTAACCTCTGCCAATATCCGTGCAGGAATGACCATTGATAAAGCACTCTGGTATGCAGTCCGCCCACGTTTTGGTATTCTCGCGAAAGAGATTGAGATTGTGGCTAAAGAAACATTAACCGGTGTTGATCTTAAAGTAGCGCTTACCCAATTTGCAGATAAATATGATTCCGATATAATTAAGCAATCTGTTCACATTCTTATCGAGGGTATCGAAGCAGGTGGTGAAGTCGGCGATCTGTTGAACAAAATTGCCTCTAATATCCAAGAATCGAGGATCATGAAACAAGAGATGAGCGCGAATGTTACCACGTACATTATCTTTATTAGTTTCGCTGCCGTGGTAGCCGCACCAATTCTCTTTGGACTAGCCTCCCAGATTTTGGGAGTCATCCATAATGTTATGGGAAGTGTTATTGTACCTGAAACAACAAGCGTCAGTTCGCTCCCAATTAATTTCAGTGAGCCGATATTAACACAGGATGATTTTGCCATTTTTGTTTATGCATCGCTCTTCCTAACCTCACTCTTTTCAGGCATGATGGTATCAGTAATTAAGTACGGAAATGTCAAGGAAGGATGGAAGTATATTCCCATATTTATTATCTGCTCTATAATTATTTTCTTCTTAGCTAACAAACTTTTGGGAAGCTTCTTTGGAAAGATCATTTAGTCAAAGTTTTCTATGCCAATCTTATTTCAGAATGATAGAACCAACATCGATAGATCGACGTGTTAAATCTTTAGACTAACTACTTTGCTCATCCCATGCTCATTCATAGAAATCCCATAGAGATTGTCAGCTTCACTAATGACGGCATCATTATGGGAAATAATAATGTACTGAGCACCATTGGCATACTTTCGAATAAGTTTTGCAAACTTCTCTGAGTTATGCTTGTCTAAGGCAGCATCAACTTCATCAAGAACATAAAATGATGCAGGTTCATGCTCCTGAATAGCGAAGATAAAGGCAAGGGCAGTTAAGGTCTTTTCACCGCCCGAAAGGCTACGAATATCCAAGAATTTTTTTCCAGAGATTCGTACTTGGAAACGAACGCCAGCTACAAACGGATCTTCCTCATTCTCGAGGTGTAAGAAGGCCTCTCCTTTCCAGGTCAATGCAGAAAAGATATTTTTAAAGTTTCCAACAATGACCTCATACGTTTTCATGAATAAAGATTTTTTCTTATCTTCTATCTCTTTCATCATATTGACAACATCAACCTTCTCCTTGAGGAGAATATCTTTCTTTTCAAGAAGTCCTTGATATTCCCGTTCAATTGCATCGTAAACCTCAAGCGCACGCAAATTCACATTACCAATGTCAGCAACCATCTTTTCAAATTCACTAATCTCACGTTTCAATTCATCAAGTGGCTTTTCTGGCTGAACAACCGCATCTTTGTACTGTTTTTGCTCTTCGTGGTATCCGGCAAGCTCTGCTTTGAGTCGAGCACTTTCAAGTGAAACCATGTTGTTCTTTAGCTCAACGCTTCTTATTTGCTCTTCACGTCCCGTAAGCTCGTTTTCCAGGCTTCGAAGAGCTTCACTAACTTTATTTCGTTTGGTGAAGAGCTGTTTGAATTGTGCATAAAACTCTTGCTCACTCTTCTCTTTATCTTTTAAGTCCTTCTCCTGCTTGAGAATGAGTGATTTGGTTTGCTCCATTTCCACAAGGAATCCTTCCTCTTCTTTTTTGTGTTGTTTTAAAATCTTGAGAATATTTTCCTGTTCAGGCCCAAGAATAGTTTTTGTCTGGGTATCAATATTTTTAAGCTCACCATGAAGCTCTTGGATTCCTTCACGCAATTCCTGCTTTTTTTGTTCATAGGTATTCAATTGTGCAAGTAAGGCTGGACTTCTCATCTCGCTCACTTGCGTTCTCAACTGCTGTTTCTTGATTTTTAGCTGTGCTAAATGCTTGTTTTCATCAGAAATCTTTCGCTGGACTGCATCAATATTCTTGTCCAAGGCACCAACCTTTGCAAGGAACTCCTCTTTAAGCTTCTTGCTGACGTCCAGATCACCTGATTCAAGATGCAGGCTTTTCTCCATCTTGATAATCTCACCTTCATGGGTTGCTTTCTCTTCACGTAATCGCGAAATTTCATTTTGGATGTGCGTTCTCCGTTGTTCATACGTATGCATTCTCTCAGTAAGTTCTGCTTCGTCACGCTCGTATTTGGTAATATCAGCTGTAATCTCGCTTTCCTGAAAGCCCATAAGGCGCTTTTTGTCACGATAACCTCCCTGCATTGCTCCACTTAATTCAAGAAGGTCTCCATCTAAGGTTACCATTCGTGCCTTGCCAACACCAATACGGCGTGCAACATCAATAGTGTCAACAACAAGAGTACTGCCAAAAACATAGGAAAAGATTTTCTTAAACTTAGGCTGGTAGGATACAAGACTAACCGCTAAACCATGGACTCCTTGAGTTTTAGTTAATGAGGAAGCATCTGTTTCATGAGGAGCAGTTACTTTATTAAGTGGTAGAAAGGTAACAACACCAAGTCGATTCGTGCGTAAAAACTTGATACAATCTGCAGCGATTTTATCAGTTTCAACAACAATACTTTTGATTTTTGGCCCGGCTGCTACTTCCAGAGCCTGTGCATACTTGCTCTGGACATTTCCAAGTTCTGAAACCGTTCCATAGATCCCTTCCTGGCTTTTTCGCAATGCAAGGATTCGCTGAATAGCAGTTCCTCCGGCAATATTCTCCATAATGGTTGCATTCCGTGCCTGAAGCTTCGCTAATTCCTCCTTAACCTGGAGAAGTTTTTGTCGTGCAGACCCGGTCTGTGATGCCAGCAGTGAATCCTCATTCAAGCATTTATTGAGTTCAAGGGTACATGCCTTAAAACGCTCCTTTTTTACCTTTAGTTCATCAAGTTGCGCAGTGTGTTGCTTTTGAACCTCCACAACTTTAGCTATTCGTTCATCAACACTTTGAACCTGAAATTCAAGCCTGTCTTTTTCACGCACATATTCTTGCTGCTCTTCTCGCAGTTTATGGATAACTCCTTGCCTTTCTTCTGCTTCTTTATCTAAGGCCTCAATATCTTGTTCCAGTGTTCCTGCATCATTAATTTTATTTTTTTTCTTAAATTCTTCAAGAGCCTTGGTTATCGCATCAAGCTCTGTCGTTTTTTTCTTAATTCTCTCTTCAATATCTTTCTGCTCGTTCCGCAAGGTTGTTGTTTTTTGCTCAAGTTCATTGAGATTTTGCTGGAGCTGCTGTTTTCTCTGATTAATACGGTTAATTTCGTTCTGACAAGAATCAACTCTGTTTTTACCTGTAGCAATATCAATCTTTAATTGCTCAACCTGTTTGTGGATCACTACCTGTTCCTTTTCTCCTTTTTCCTCAACTTCCTTGTTAATGGCCTCAATAGCATCCTTTTTTTCTTGAATTGCAGCTTTGTTATTGCTTATCTCTTTTTGGAGCTCGCTCATACGAGTGGCATATCCTCTCAGTTCTTCTTCAATGGCAGTAAGTTTCTTCTGCCGCTTGCTCATCTCATGGTAAAGCAAGGTTGCCCGATTGCTGTCAATCTTGTTCTTCAAATCTTTGTACTTTAATGCCTGATCACGATCTTTTTTGAGTTCCTGTAAGTAGGTTTTTCTCTCAGCAAGAACAATATCCGCCTCAGTCAGCTTTCCATCAACCTTTTCAAGCTCTCGCAGTGCTTTTTCCTTTTTTTCTTCATAAATAGAAATCCCGGCAATTTCCTCAATGATTTTTCGACGCTCTTCTGGAGACATCTCACAGAAGCGAACAATATCTCCTTGGAGAATGATATTATATCCATCAGGATTTATTTTTGCACTGGCAAGAAGGTCAAGGATTTGTTGTCGTGTCCGTACCTGATTGTTAATCAGGTACTTGCTTTGACCACTCTGTTTGATTAAACGAGAGATTTTAATAACCGTATCAGTCAGTGGGAATTCCTTTTTTTCATTATCAAAATAGATAGCAACCTCACCTTCCTTTGCAGGCTGCTTCTTTTTACCACCATTGTAAATAAGGTTCGCTGCCTTCTCAACCCTTAAACCTTTTGCAGACCCTTTTCCCAAAACAAAGCAGAGCGCATCAAGGACATTAGACTTACCAGAACCATTAGGCCCTAGGATACAGTTATACGAATCCCCGAAGAGAAGTTCTGTTTTATTTGCAAAGGACTTGAAACCTTTTGCTTCAATCTTCAAAATTTTGGTCATCACTGATGCTCTCCTTTTTCTCAAAAGCATAACGTGTTACTATTTAAAGGTTTTGCTCGTTATACACGCATGCAGGTTGGGAGATTTCAAGCTTTTTCTACAGAGGTAGTGATCATCGCAAGCAACGAATCAACGCCAGATTGGTGATGATCAGCATAAGGAATACCATTCGTTTTACAATGTTGCTTAACGGCTGTGTAGAGCGGGTGGCTGATGGAAGTAGTGACTGTGATGACCCCATCTCCGTCTCGAATAATTTTAATCTCTCGTCGACGATTATAGTCGTCCATGATCACCACCGGTAACCCAGGAATAGCAGATTCGATCCGAGATCTTGCCTCTGTCTTATATTGGCCACCCCATACTAATAAACGAGAACAACGTATTTTTTGTCTTGCCTTATGATCCTGCTCTGATAGAAGCGTAGCGCTTGGTAACTCTTCTTCAGCAACCTCTGGACAAAGGGCTTGGTAGAGCAAAGGAAAAGGATTTGAAATCTCAGCACTACATACTGCCGTAAGAGCATCGGTAAGCCTAGGATCTTGCATCCGTAATCTGCTCTTATAAGCGGTGAAAAGAGTATGGGATCCTAGAACTAAGCGGTAACTAGGCGCAGGGTAAAATCGATCGACATGATCACAAAATGTTTCGAGTGATGCACGTTCAGTTCTCCATATATTGCGAAGCTGGTGCTGATCCTGTGGTTCAAGCTGATCAAAAGCTCTTTGAAAGACATCTCTGGTTCGAGGGACTCCTTCAAGAGTTTGGCTTGCCAGATCCTGCCATGGAATATACTCTCTTGGTATTGTTCTTTCTGAAACCGAGGCAGAAGATCGACATTTTCCAAGTCTTCTTTCAAGACCCTTCGGGTCTAATGTTCGGTCTGCTCCCTCATATCCCTGAAGGATATCAGCGACTCCACTTTCAGGAGTAGTTCGCAACAGAGTTCGAAGATTCTTTAAAAGAGGAGCATCAGGAGCAGCTTGTCCAATCTTGAGTAAGAGCTGTCCCCTCTGTTGTTGATTGGCTCTAACTGCACCGAGGTAGTCTCCCAAAAGGATACTCGCCTCAGTATAATCTCTAAGGATATCAGCAACAGCCTTTGCATCAGGGATTCCTACAAGCTCTGCTCCATGTTCAACAATAAATGAAGCTGCGCGTGCCCGAGAACCTTGAGAAAACTCAGCAACAGTGTCGCCAAATGTTTTCGGGTGGCCATCAGAAATCCAAGGCTCATCATGCGTAGTTAACAGAAAATCAACATACTGACGCGGTGTAATTCCGTGACGCTTGAGTGTTATATGGGGAACTATTACTTGCGGTCTTTGGGCACAGAGATCAAGGAGTTCATAAGAAACTTCACTTGGTGCTGCACGAACAAGTTCAACAAGGTGCTTAAGGTCAATTCCAGCTTCCTCAACTGCTCTTGTCCTTTCAGCAGTATAGCACACAGAGAAACTATCTCTATAGACTGTTAACGGAAGGGTTTGAAAAATGACGAGCTTGTGTCGATCATTGAGCTCAACATAGGAAGGACGATACCTATCCACGTTTTGAAGAAGTGGTGGAATTGCTGAACCGCATTCAAACAACGCACGTGCAACAGTGCGTTCCATTAATGAGAATTGTTTTGATTCAGGTGTTTCAAAAATAAGGGCTATTTCTGCCCGCCTAATTTCTTCGACAAAGGCTTTCACAAACGTTGTGGTCATTTCAGGGCCTGCATCAGAAAAGAGGTGTTCTAAGTAATCAGTAACTTCTTTCAAATGAGCCACGCCAATATCATCCCACAGATCAACTACACTGCTGAGGTCTCTCTTGGCAAGACCCCAGGAAATCGATCCCACTGGAGTTTCTGAATCTGGATCAATAGGCGCATGTACGTCAAGAAGTGCTTGTTCAAGAGAATCATCATCTATCTCTCTTTCACGAACTCGTTGAACTAAAGGACTTGAAGCTGCAGATGCTGCAACAGATTCGTAACACTGGAGCTCCTCTCTGAATCGTCGAAGTGTTTTCGGATATGCACTATCAATATCAAAAAGTACTTTCTTTAAGGTAGATATTACTCTATGATCATCCACTTCAAGACTAAGACGCAAAAGTTCTCGAGCTTCAGGTTCACTAAAGCCATAAACTTTTCCCAAAGCAGCAGCAAGATAACGATCTTCAGTATCGTCCTCCAAGGATCTTATCATTCGTGAAAATTGTTTATAATCAGGTCTCCTCATAGGAGAAGTATTCCCTCTGGAATATAAAAGAGTTACGTCAAAAATAGCTCCATCCAGAAAAAGGGCTAGCAGCCTCAAGTCAAAATTCAATTCCATACATGATCACGGGCGTTATGAGGGGTGGCTCCCTACGGGAACATAGCCCTTTCACATCACCGGTCAAGAATTTTGAAGCTGCTAGCCTGAACGGTAACGAATTTTTGGATGGAGCTGTCAAAAATAACAAAAGTAGGCGTGAAAAACTAAAGAAAAGAAAAAACAAAAAAGAAAAAGCGATTTTTATTCATCTTCGAGAAGATCCTCAGGGGTAAAGAAATCTTCAGCACCAAGGGTTTGGTCAATGCTAGGGGCATATGAGGTGAGCCCTCTCGCTAGGTAGAGACGTCTTAACTGTTTCATATGACGGTGCTTTTTCTGAGTACTTTTAGTAGACATCAAGATACCTATCAAGCTCCCACTGGCTCACGTGCAAGCGGTAGTCATCCCACTCTGCCTGCTTTCCTTCAATGTACTGCTCAGTGGTGTGTTTTCCAAGCGCATCTTTAATAACGCTATCGGTTTGGAAGATCTTCAAAGCTTCTCCCAAGGATTCTGGCAATGTTTCTACATTCTTCTGAATCCGTGCTACATTGTCAAGATGATAGATATTCTCTTCAAGAGGTTCTGACACCGGTAATGAACGCTGGATTCCATCCAAGCCTGCCTTGAGCATAACGGCAAATGCAAGATAAGGGTTACAGCTTGGATCTGGACATCGTAATTCACATCGTGTTGCAAGATGCTTCCCTGTAAAGTATTGGGGAATTCGTATAAGAGCTGAACGGTTAATCCGTGCCCAGCAGATATAAACCGGAGCCTCATAGCCAGGAACAAGACGCTTGTAGGAATTAACTGTCGGAGAAATAATTGCCGACATACCACGTGCGTGCGCTAATTGACCGGCAATAAACTGATAAGCTATCTTGGATAATTTATACTTGTCTTTTGGGTCATAAAAGAGATTCTCTTTTTCAGTAACATCAAAGAAGCTTTGATGGACATGCATCCCTGAACCATTAATCCCACGAATGGGCTTGGGCATAAAGGTTGCATGAAGATCATATTTTTGGGCAATAGCCTTGAGCACAAAACGAAGCGTTATGGCATTATCAGCTGTTTTCAATGCATTGTTATAGCGAAAATCGATCTCGTGTTGACCAAGGGCAACCTCATGATGCGCTGCCTCAACTTGGATACCAAAACTCTCAAGTGCATTGACCATCTCAGCACGAATAACATGGGCTTGATCAGTGTTCAGATCAAAATATCCTCCGGTATCATGGGGAAGTGTTTTTAACCCATTATCCCTTTTAAAGAGAAAAAACTCGAGTTCAGGGCCAACATTGTACACAAAGCCCAGTGCTTTCGCTTCTGCCATAGCCTTCTTCAGAATAAATCGTGGATCTCCCTCAAACGGCTTTCCATCGGGAAGATAGACATCACAGATAAATCGAGCTGTATTTCCCGAAGGTGTCGAAATCCATGGCATGAGGGCATACGTCTCGGGATCTGGTTTCAGATACATATCGCTCTCATGAATGCGGGTAAATCCTTCGATAGATGAACCATCAAACCAGGTTCCATAGGTTAATGAATCAGGAAGGTGTTCTACGGTAATGGCTACTGATTTGACAATGCCAAACATATCAGTAAATTGGAGCTGAATAAAACGAACATTGTCTTTCTTCACGCGTTCAAGAATGTCTTGGTTTTTCTTTGTTGTTTCTTCCATGGTCTGCCCCCTCCTCCTCCTGTCCATTCATTGCATGCTCGCAACCAGTTGCAACCCACCAGCGTAGGAAAAGGAATAGCATCTGGAAAAGTGATACATATATATATTTAATTGAAAAAAAAGTATACAAATGTTTATAAAAAAAGAAAATTTTAAATATTCGTCCAAATTATACGCACAAATTGCTTTCAAAATAAACAAATGGATATGTCCGAAGGCACGTAAGGAGGGTTTTCTATGGATATAGACGACATTGATAAAGCAATCATCCAGGTGCTCCAACAACATGCACGCTTGTCCTATCGCCAAATTGCTCAACGCATCCATGTGTCTGTGGCAACCGTCATGAAGCGCATCCAACGCCTGGAGCAAGAAAGTGTTATTAAACGATACAGTGCTCTTATTGATTATGATAAACTGGATTATGATATTCATGTCATTATAGAGCTTCGTGTTTCAAAAGGGAAGTTATTTCAAGTCGAAAAGCAAATCGCAACAAATCCGAATGTCTATGCAGTTTACGACCATACGGGCCAGTTTGATGCTACTATTCTTGCCCGATTTAAAAACAGAAGAAATATGGACAATTTTCTCAAGAAGATACAGACCTATGATTTTGTCGAACGGACAGAAACATTGCTGGTATTAAATACCATTAAGGAAGAAGGGATTCAACTCTAAGAGCTATTAATTACGAAGATAGTGAGAAGAAGGAAGAAGAAGTGGGAGAAGAAGTGAAGCATCCAGAAATCGTCCAGGAAGGTCAACTCTTTGCTCGAGCGAAGCATGAGTACTTGCTCCCGGGATATGCTCCCCGTCTCTGGTTTTTTTCGAGGAGTCTGGGGATGAGCCTTGATTAGTTCTATGAAGAAAATCATGAATAATGTTGTACGGAGTTCTACGATGAACTATCTCTGGACGTAAAGGAGAATAACTTCCCATAGTATGAAGGTGCTCCTTGAGCTTAACACGATCAGCATAAAAGGAAAACATTTTTTGTGCGGTTGTTAAAAACGTAGCAGGCCTTGGTTCCTGAGGGTTGTCAAGTGTATCGAAGGCAGGATAGGGATCAAAATAGACCGTCCACCGAACACGAGGCCCAAGTAACGCCTTTGTTGTAGGCGTATCTGGAAAGAGCAGGATACCAGTATCACGATAATTCTGAAGCATACGCAACACCTTTTCGCATGGTAGACCACTAAAATCAAAAGAGATTGTTCCATACAATTGCTGATCAGGGTCATCGATTGCAGGAGGTCCGATACGTGTAGCCCTACCAATAAGTGTAACAACTGGATTTGTTCTTCCACGGTCAAAGACATGGTAATCAATACCGGGGTTTTCAGGGTTCTGTATGTGATAATGATGAAACATCGTACTTACCTCTCGAATAAAAACCGAAAAGTTGGTAGAGCATTTATAAATATTTAGTTTTTCTAGCGACCTGAGGGTGCTCCTCCTCCATACGTAATACGTACTATCCGTACTATCCAAAGATAATTTTATATAGATCTTCACTTTGGATGATCGTATGGGACTCAAGGAGAATATAACCTCTCTCAATGAAAGGATTTCTGGCGCTTGTCAAAAGGTTGGCAGAGAGTCCTCTACCGTGACGCTGCTTGCAGCAACAAAAACGATTTCTGCAACAACCGTTAATGAAGCCCTTGCCTTAGGAATTCACCATATTGGAGAGAACACGGTGCAAGAAGCACATGATAAGTTTCCCCACCTAGAGCAAGGACAACATCATATTCCCGTAGTAAAGCATATGATTGGCCATCTCCAAACAAATAAAGTAAAATTGGCAGTACAACTCTTTGATGTTATCCAGAGTGTTGATTCTCTTAAACTTGCCAAAGAGATCAACAAGAGAGCACAGAATGCAGGAAAATTGATGCCTGTTTTTATTGAAGTAAATGTTGCAGGAGAGGAGAATAAAGGCGGCATCCCTCGAGATGATGTACCTGGTTTCTATGATCACCTCTTACGACTACAAAATCTTCGGGTTGATGGTCTGATGACGCTTGCTCCATATGTACCTCAAGAAGAAACGCGTCCTTATTTTATGGAAATGAGCAAACTCGCAACCATTCTCAAGATTCCTCATCTCTCCATGGGAATGACCAGCGATTTTGAGATTGCTATTGAAGAAGGAAGTACCATGGTGCGGATAGGAGAGGGCATTTTTGGAAAGCGGAAAAAAGATACAAACACCACCTAAAGAAGCGAAAAATAACATTCAAAAAAAAATCAAAAAGATTTATATAAGGGTAATGGTTGAGAGGAATGGAAAAAGGGGCATAATGGGTAAGTTACAAGAACAAACGGCATTAGTGGTGATCGTTATGCTAGGCCTTATTCTCTTTTTGCCAGGTGTTCTTGCTGAAGAAGCAACTGTTGAAGATAAAATCCATTTTCTTGTGGAGCAGGCCAAGGCGTATGAAGAAGGAAAAATAAGCTATGCCCAAATGGTGGTACATGCAAATGCGGTAAGAGAGGAGATCAATAAAGTCTTTGAGAAGGAAATCATTGAGGTAACATTAGATGAGCATGACCGGAGACGTGGCTTAAGCGAGCAAGCAGTACGATCAATCTTCGGAGAGCCTACCGAAGAAACCAGTTGGGCAAGAGCTGAAAATTTGCGGAAAGAGTACCGATTAGATGCTCCTGTGCCCCGATGGGAAAAGACGATTTTCGACGGAAACAAGATACAAATTACCATGAACGCCTGGCCCCAGGTTATTGTGGAAGATGAAAAGACAACGCTTTTCTATCATATTGATTTTGATCCTGCATTTAAGAAAGTATTTACCCTTGAAACAGATGCTCTCCTCAATGATTTGAGTAATAGTGTTCAAGGATATGTTGCTAATGAAACGAGTCCAGAAACCATCATGAAGGAGGTAGGAACCGATGAACACTTGCTGAACCAGTATGTTGAGCAAAACAGAGGAAGCTGTGAGTGGGTCATGAATGAAATCTTCGACGGAAAAAAAAGTGGCGAGCAACATAAAGTACGGTTAACTGTTCCTATATACAGCACTGATGATCTTGAGCTGATCATGCAAACAGAATATTGCAGTGAAGATTGTCCATTCCAATGGGTCAATACTTGGTATGAACTTGAATCACGTGGACCAGGCCCACAAGGGAAACAGGAAAATGGTGGACAACAATCACAAGAAGAACTTCGACGAAGATATGAAACATTATCTAGCGAGGAACTCTTCGAAAAGATACGAGAAGTAACTGATGACCTTGTTTTTTCTACCAAACAATCAAAGCGAGATGCATGGAATACTATCGAAAAGGCGCGACAAGAAATCAATGTCATTAATGATCTCCTTAACAGGAAGCAGGGAGAAATGGAACACCGTGATCGTGCTCCAGAAAAATCCTCAGAAAAAGTACAAGAGTTTTTTACACAACGGGTTTCATTCATTACGTCACTTATGCAGGAATATGGAGACGTAAAAGAGGAACCAATTACCCAAATAGGATATGAATACCGTATCTATGAAAATATTGAAGAGCGAACAAATGGATGGTGTCAAAACACTGAGGTAAAATGTAAGGATGATGAAGGATGTCTCAATGGTGGATGTATCTTTGCCCTGGGTGGGGAAGAAGATTGTAAAAACCGTGTTGATGATGATGGAGATCAAATTGTTGATTGTGGAGATCCAGACTGTTTGAATACCCGGGAATGTGGAAGTAATACCTGCGAAGATGTTTGTAATCCGATCGGCGGATGTTGGGACACAACCTCAAAGCTTTGTGAGTCTTCCTGTACATCATGCAACAAATGCCAAGAAGAAAATAGAGGAGATCCAAATAAATGTGAAGCCATATGCCAAGAAAGTTGCTGGCCATGTAACCAACAAGATACTATTCAAGAAGCCTGTGATGAGTGCTGGAATTGTGAAGACCAAGCATATGGGGGGGGTTGTCGTCAAACCTGCAAGCCCTGTAATGAATGTAATGAAGAGAATAATAATGCCAATAATCCTGGTGCATGTGATGAACTCTGTAAACCCTGTAGAGAGTGTGAATATACCGCAGGAATGTGGGATTGTCAGGACAACCAAGCCTTTAATGATGAGAAAGCTTTCTGTGAATGTACAGAGGGATTTTATGACTGTAATGGAGATTGGAAGGATGGATGTGAATCACGCAAATCATGCAAGCCAGAGGATCAACGCTGTTTTGCTGAATGTGAAACCTGCTGGCCATGTATCAATGAAGAAGTTGGTTACTGTGATAATAGCGTCCAAAATTGTGGGCAGCTCAGAAATGAGGCCATGAACACAAGCTGTCAACCACAATGTGACAATTGTATGACCTGCCAATCCCGAGAAGAACTTCCTGAGGAACTGAAAGAAAGCTGTAAATGGAAATGCTGGAAAAATGATGAGTGTTTGACAAAATGCTATGATGGCCAAGAGATTGTTGATGGTGCAGTGCTTAATTGCAGGGGAAGTTGTGGGGGAGAAGATGATAAAGTCTGCCTAAAAAATTGCTTAGAAGAAAACTCCTATATCTGCGATGGACAAAAGCAATACAAGCCCTGTGAAGAAGAAGAGGTCATCTACATCTGTGATGGAAAACCCTCAAAAACACAATGCCCTGGAGAACAAAGTTATCTCTGTCATGGAGTCATCCAAAGTACGCCCTGTGAGGGTATTCCTAAATGTGAAGTTCTTCTCCATCAACGGGTAGATCCTGCAACTAACTCGTGTACCTGTGAGAAGGGATGGTCAGATTGTGATCAGGATGGATCGTGTGAGACTGAAGGCAGGTGTAAAATCGGTAGAGAAAAATGTGACAATAGGGCTGATGATGATGATGACTTTATGGCGGACTGTAATGACCTTCTTGATTGTCCTGAGAATGCTCTCTGTGGAGTTGATGAGGTAGGAAACTTTAAGACCTGTCAAAATCAGCAATGTTTACCCATTGCTGCATGCAGCATCTCCTGTGGAGAATGTGCATATCTCGATCCTGAAGCCTGTGTCTGCCGAGCAGAAAAGCCTTGCTGCGGAAACGATGTCTGTGAAGACGGTGAGGATTACGCCTCGTGTATCCTTGATTGTGTCCCTGAAGAAGAGGAGGAATTCGAAAAGGAAGAAGGAACAGAGGAACAACAACCAGAAGAGGAAACTGGAGAAGGAGAAGAACAAGAGGAATCACCTGAGGAAACAATTGAACAAGATAATAGATCAAATGATAATCTCTCAAATGAACAACAGAACATAACCACTGAATGTGCTAATAATGAAGTCTTAATCAATGGAACCTGCATGCCACGTGAGCAGGAAGAACAAGAACAAACTGAAGAAACAGAACAAGAGCAGCAGGAAGCAACTGAACGTGTGTGTTTGCCAGGAGAAACAAAGACCGAAGCTTGTGAGAGCGGTGATACGATAACGACTGAAGAATGCATCGATAATGCTTGGGTTCCGACCAATATTGTTTGTCCTCTGGTAACAAGAGAACAAGAACAACTCAATGAAGGAGAATGTGTGTTGATAAGTGATTGTGGAACAGGAGAAGTCTGCTCCCTTGGTGAGTGTATTACCTTAACGTTCGAAGAAGAAGCGGAAGAAGAGATTACTGAAGAACAGGAAGAGCCTACAGAAAACGAAGAAGGAAGAGAAAATATTCCACGTGAAGAAACAGGAGAACAGACACCACCAGAACAAGCAGGGGTCCAGGAACAGCAAGAGCCCATGAACGAGGAACAACCTGAAGTAAGAGAAGATGCACCAGGAGAAGAAGTTCCGCGTGAAGAAGAAAAAAATACTGAACCTTCCCAATCAACAGAAAATGAACAACAACCTCAAGAAGGTGAAGCAGAGGGTGAAGCATCAAGCGAACGTGAAGTCTATCTTGGTGCTGAACCAATGATAAACGAACCTGAAACATTTTTAGAACGATTAAAAAAATTAACCGGAAGTGTTGTTGCGTCTGGAAATGAATGTCGTGACCATAAGGACTGTGATGACGGAGAATTTTGTATACGAGAACCTCGTTCAGAACGTTATGGCGTTTGTGTCAGCTCGTGTGAAACTAATGAAGACTGTCCTGATCCAAACACCCAAGCTTGTTGGGGTAATGAATGCCACTGTAGACAGGAAGGGGACGAGAATGACATGCTTGTGCTTTTCAATTGTGATGGAAACTTCATGAATGGTTGTGAATCGCAGGATCCAACCTGTGGTGGAACTAAAGATCCATGCGGAGAGATGCGCTGCGAAAATCCTAATCAATGGTGTGATCCAGCAATCGGAGATTGCCGTTGTAAAGAAGGGTTCAATGATTGTAACGGAGATTGGAAAGATGGATGCGAATCAACAAAAGAATGCTATGGCTGTACAACAGACGCTGATTGTGCTGCTCCACGATGTGAAGAGTGGGGAAACAGAGTGATAGCGTTTACGTGTAAGCAAGGCCCCACGTGGGTTGAGGAACGAGGAGTCTTCCAGCTTTCGGGAAGTTGTGACGTCCATCCTACCGGAAAAGTCGATGGTTATGTTCACTTCGATATGTGGGGAGATCCTTTTGAAAAACTTCAGGGACAAAGATTTGATGGCAACAGACAAGAAGAATGGTGTTCATGGGAATTAGAAAACCTCAAAAAAGAGCGTGCTGAACTTGAAGCGTCTTTGAATGATGCATTCCTGAACTGGTTCTTTACTGAATACATTACTCAGAATCCGATGAACTTTGAGCAATACATTGGTGGAATCTTCGAAGTATACTGGAAAGGATTGGTCGAGAATAGCAGAGAAACAGCAATGATGCTTCAATGTCTTGGTAGCAATGAATGGCCATCAGAGTACCATCCTCTTTCGTTAGCGTATGAAGGGGAATTAGGATCAGTCAAAATCTGGGAAGAAGAATCAACCATGAACCTTAATGAACTCAACCAGGAGTTTGCCCAAGAATTTGGAAATGAAAAGCAGGTCATTTTTTCACCGTACATGCAAATCAGCATTTTTCCACCAAAAGAACTTGTCAAGGAAATATTTAAAGAATCCTGGGAAGAAGGCTATATGCCAGGTCCGCCTGAAGAACGAGAGAAATACTTTGGTCCAAGCACTATTGAAGTTGCTGCCATCAAAGCAGATCCTGGAGCAATGGCAAAGATTAAGGAGATCAGCGATTCATTTGAAAACGGTGCAGTATTTACGGTCAGCATCAGAGATGATGATGAAGACATCTTTAAAGCGCTCGTTAGGATTAATGAGGATGTTATTTTCAGGGCAGAACCTCTTCCCCAAAACTACACTGAAGAACCAGATGCGACCGTAGAGGTTGACTTCGACTTTATTTATAACCTGATCAGCAAACAGGAAAAAGAAGGCTTTGTAGAGTATCCACCATGGGAAGAACGACCAAAAGAAGTGGTCAAAGAGGTCGTCAAAACCATCAGCGCCTTTACGACAATCAGTACAGGAATTGCGACCGGAAAAATTAAGGTAGAACCGTTTAGCCAATCATTTAAGATCCTTGGGTTGATAAAAGACGTTGCCACTATGAAAGAACAAGGAACAAGAGAAGAAGAAGACATGCAAGAAAGAACCGGCAAGGGTGGCAAGGAAAGAAGCACGTAATGTTGATGGGAAGACAGGTATGAAGGGTGTTTTATAATCTGAGGATGGATAACCATGCTACTAACGCTTATCCTCCAATCTTTTTGGTTTTTCCTCCCTGCGGGAATGGCCAATATGGCTCCTGTTTTTGTGATGAAGCTTGCCTTTCTTGATGCCCCCATTGATGCTCATAAGACATACAGAGGAAAGCAGATCTTTGGTGAACATAAAACCTATCGGGGATTTTTCTTTGGGATACTTGCTGCTATTGTCGTTCTGGTGATTCAAAAGAAACTTTATGAGTCATCTACCTTGATACAAACATACGCTTTGTTCAACTATGAAGAGGTTAACGCTTTTACTCTTGGATTTTTGTTTGGCTTTGGTGCCTTGTTTGGAGACCTTATCGAAAGCTTCTTTAAACGGAGAAATGACATTCCTGAAGGAAAGGTATGGATTCCTTGGGATCAGATTGATTGGATAATTGGCACCATTGTTTTCATCTGGTTTGTTATTCCTATTCCGCTACTGGTTATGGTAATAGGACTCATCCTCTTCGGACTCCTTCATGTACTGATGAACTACTTTGGTTATGTCTTTGGTATAAAGCCTACCGTACTCTAAGATCGATAAAACAGATGTATGTATGAAACATCCTATAATAGAAAACCTAAATGGTTAATATTATTTGTTAGGTTTTCTAGTATATAATTGAGGAAAAAACATAGTAAAAACTATTGTC
This sequence comes from Candidatus Woesearchaeota archaeon, assembly GCA_016187565.1. NCBI lineage: Archaea > Nanobdellati > Candidatus Woesearchaeota > Candidatus Woesearchaeota archaeon. The sequence continues at coordinate 4,471 of JACPJR010000001.1, read as the reverse complement.
CTCAATTATAGGATGAAGTACTGAAGTAGGTTTTCTTATCATTTCTGTAATCCAAAACCAATAGCTGAAGAATAAACACACCTAGATTAAAGAAGAAGATCAGGGCAAATACAACATTAAAAGACATAAAAATACCAAAGAATAAAAAGGTCCGTTTACCACCAAGGTCCAGTCTTGTTTTCCTACTGAGTACAGTTACGAGAATAATAGCATAATAAGCAGCCAACGCGAGAAAGATGCTAACGGTTCCGTTAAGCACCAAGGCAAGAAAAATAGTCAGTTCTGCAACACGATCAACCATCATGTCCAAGCGTTCGCCTTGTACTGATGTTTTCTGATAGATTCGTGCCATTGGCCCATCAAGAAAATCAATAAACAAAGCAGTTGCAAGAAGGACATACCCCCATTGCCACGAATTCAGGAAAAAGAAAACTGCAGCAGTAAGGCTGAGAAGAAGATTAAGGTAGGTGAGGTTATGGGCTTCTATCCGCAATCGTTCATAGAGTACTTTTACAAAAGGTTCAACCGCCTTATCTTGAAGTCTTGTCAGATAAGGAATATTATAATACATAAAATCACCCCTAAACTGACATCAACAACCCTATCACGAGCATACTGATGTGTTCCTTTTGTTATATGATTATGAAAAGGAAAAAATGGCAATTTTGCGTAACTCATCGAGTAATCAAGGAGTAAATGCAAGGTAAAAAAGAGAACCGGAATATAACTTCTGACAAAAATACTCAGAGGAATAACCCACAGATACGATATTGGTTCTTGAAGTGGTGTACGCCAATGGAGATGACGCTGGTCTTTAAAGTTCTTTAACTTCAAAAAAAGAGGGAGTTTGAGGAGATGATCTAGATCCAGGGCAACACCAAAAATAAAAGCAAGCACCCATTCAGGAGGGGTTAAATGGAGAAGCTTACCTAGCACAATAACGGAAAAAATATGGGTGAGCGGGTTCATACAACGAGATAAATCAAGACCTGTTTTTATATTTTGTTATGTTTTGGGCTTTGCCTCAAAACTGCCACTTGCCTCAAAAGTCCTGATTCTGCCCCAAAAGTGAACTATATAAAAACTATACTTTCTTCATCTGAGATATAAAAGATGTAAAAACAACAAGATTTATATATAAGTTACACCTTTCGATATAGTTATGAAGAAAACAATGAAGATTGAAAATAGAATTTTGCTAACACTATTAGATACCCCTTCAATAGGTAGGGCGATAATCGCAGAGAAAGCGGATGTTAAGAAACCCACATTAAATTCATACATTCAAGGGATGAAGAAGAATAATCTTATAGTGAATACCGAATATGGAAAATATCAATTAACTGAAATTGGACAAAAGAAAGCTCTTAAACTCATTGAACAGAGTTCGGGTGAAGTTATTATTCCATCAATAAAATCTACCGAACAATCTCAAAAAAGCAAATCACCATTAACTGAAAAAATAATTGATGATATTGATTTAGAGGATATTAACACTATTTTGAGGATTAAAGAAAAATATGGTCGAGAAAATTTATTACGGATTATAGACAAAATAAGAAAATTGATTGAATAATAATCATTGATTAATCAATGAAGGAACTGGGCAGTAATCTTGTCTCGAGGAAACCCAGTTCCGCATATTAATTTAAGTTAATTGAATAAATCTCCTTTGAGGCGAGGAGGGAATGCCTCCACTGAGAGAGACTGTACCCATTCCCTATGTCGTATCCTGCGAAAAAGGGTGGAATCCAGTGTACACTCTCTTAGTGTCCTATTATTTACGATTAGGTATTTAGATACTGTAAAGTATGACTACTTTTTAAACTTTGCGTTATATTTGTCACTTTTTGTTATATCTGCCTTTATCAATCCTTCAATATATTCTGAAAGTTCAATATCCTTATCAATAGCGTGCTTTTTTGCTTCCTTCCACAATTCAGGGTCAATTTTCAAGCTTGTCGTCTTACGTTCCATACTCATTTATAGTATTAAGGTAGTATATAAATATTATTGTACTGTAGTATATACTATTTTCGATAGATTTATATATAAGATAGTATTACATAATACCATAATACTTAATATGAAGGTGACCAAAAATGCAACAAGAACAAATCGAGATAAGGAAAACAAAGGGACTTGAAATAGCCAAAACGTCGAGAATAACCAAGAACGATAAAGGACAATGGAAAGTACCATCACAGACGGGAGCAGGGTTTTACATTGTTGAAAGCAATGGCTTTGAAGCGAAATGCTCATGTCCTGACCATGAATTAAGAAAATGCAAATGTAAGCATTTGTGGGCTGTTGAAATGATTGTTACCCAACAAATAGACAATGAGGGGAATGTAACAATAACGCAGACAGTAAGGAAAACTTATTCCCAGAACTGGAAGCAGTACAACGTCGCCCAACAGCATGAAAAAGAGTTATTTATGAAACTACTTTCTGATATAACGAGCAGAATTAAAAGCACGTCCTATGAATTTGGGCGACCTTCCAACAGCATAGGAGATACAATCTATTCAATGATTTTCAAGGTATATTCGACCTTTTCAGGAAGAAGATTCTCTACTGATTTGGAACTCGCAAAGGAAAATGAGCTTACCGAGCAGAAAATACCCTATAACAGTATGTTCAGGTATTTTCAGAAAGAGGAATTAACGCCTTTGTTATCCCAAATGGTAACTATCACAAGTTTGCCTTTAAAGTCAGTGGAAAAAGATTTTGGAATTGACAGCACGGGCTTTGGAACTTCAAACTTTCAAAGATGGTATTCCTTCAAGCACGGCAAAGAGATTTCATCAAGAAGATGGGTTAAATGCCACTTTATGAATGGTCACAAAACAAATGTGATAACAAGCGTTTCTATTACCTCTGAATTTGACAACGATTGCCCTGAGTTAAAGCAGTTAGTGAACATGACAGCCGAGCATTTCAATATGGATGAAATAAGCTGTGACAAGGCATATCTAAGCCAAGATAATCTCGAATTGATTAATGAGAAAGGGGCAACTGCTTTTATTCCCTTCAAAAGCAACAGCCAACCGTCAGGAAATGGAATGGTATGGAAGAAAATGTATCATTACTTCATGTTAAATAACGAGGACTTCCTAAACCATTACCACAAGCGAAGCAACTCAGAAACTACAATAATGATGATTAAATCCAAGTTTGGTGATTCAGTAAGAAGCAAAAAGTGGACTGCTCAGATAAACGAGGTATTGTGCAAAGTAATCTGCCATAATATCTGCTGTGTCATCATGGAAATGCACACGCTAGGAATAAACCCTGATTTTTGCCTCAAAAGACAATCGCCTGCCCCAGAAGTCAGGGAAAATTAGGACTTATGAGGCAAAGCATATGTTTTGAATTTAATTCTCGAAGCAATGTTATTTTATTCACCCTACAATTCACCTTACGCCCAAAATACGCCGCAATGTGGGAATTGTTTCTTGTTGTGTACGTGATCCTGGAAAAACATACAGAGCAACATGGTTTATGCTTCTGAAATCATACCCGGGCAATACATTCTGTGCGGCATAGGCAAATGTCGCGACTGGTACACTGAAGATTCCAGTACTGATAAGAGGGTAGGCTATACTTCTAATATCTCCTTGCTGCTCAGCTAAACCTAGGCTGGTTCTCAAGCAATTTTCTAAAAGCGGTAATGCTTGATCTCCATGAACATATTGTATGGGTCCCACGGTATGAATGACATACCGAGTACCTCTCTTGGCAAGATTAAATCCTGGTGTTATGACTGATTCTCCTGTAGGGACTTTTTTCCATCCTCTTTCTGCTTTGGCTGTTTGTGCAGCTCGGTATAATTCTCTCTCACCCGCTGCTGCATGGATGGCACCATCTACTCCTCCACCTCCTGCTAAGTCCTCGTTAGCAGCGTTTACAATAGCATCCATCCCTGACCGGGTAATGTCTCCTTCAACAATAAATAAATCAGTTGTTGGGGATCTTCCTATTTTCATGTATCCACAAGAATTCGCACTTCTTTAAAAACTTAATCAAAGTGTTAAATCTACCCATTTTTTCTGTTCCTACGAAAAGGAAGAACATTTATATATCAAATAACTTCTTTTATATCTATGGTTTTAAGACAATTAACTAAAGAGCAAGTGAAAGAGGAAGTCAAAAAACTAATTGATAAATATAATCGGATAGTTGAATCCGGCTCTATCAATAGATACAAAGAAGAAGATACAAAAGCAGAATTTATTGAGCCACTTTTTGAAGCGTTGGGCTGGGATGTCAGAAATCCAGAAAATAGAGAATGAAATTGACGAAGAAGTATATAAACTCTATGGAATAACGTTTGTATTAAGCTCTTCTCGGTATCTTAAATTCTAGTAAACTATATCCTCTAGTACCAAAAAAATTAAATAGTAGTTAGCTACATTGTAGCTAAATGCTAAAAGAAACAAACATCAAGCTGGTGGGGTATGAAATGTTG